>NZ_JBSGDB010000047.1:0-31532 GCF_053602155.1 Streptomyces sp. NPDC004561 | reverse complement strand
CATCCACTACTGCCTCGGCGCGCCGCTCGCCCGCCTGGAGGGGCAGACCGCGCTGGCCACGCTCCTCACCCGGCTGCCCGACCTGCGGCTCGCCGAGTCCCTCGGAGTCCCCCGCGAGGCAGCCGATCGGCTCGAAGACGGTCACCAGGGTGTACGGGGCCGTCTCCGCGCCGGCCGCGTCCGCGGGCGTGCCCTCGACGAGCTTCGTGGCCGCACGCGGGCGCGTGCCCGCGCCGCCGCGGCGGCGGCCGCCTCTGCCGCGCGCGGTGCCCGGCAGCAGCCGCTCGCGTGCGAGGGCGAGCCGCTCGGGGGAGGAGTCGACACCGGTGACGGCGGCCCCTCTGGCGGCCGCCGTCAGCAGGGCGAGACCGGAACCGCAGCGCAGGCCCAGCAGCCGGGTGGCGGGCCCCACTTCAAGTCGCTCGTAGACGGCCTCGTAGAGCGGGACCAGCATCCGCTCCTGGATCTCGGACCAGTCACGCGCGCGTGCGCACGGGTCCACGCGGGGACCGGAGTCCGCGTGAGGCACGTGCTGCCGCACGAGCGTAGGTGTCATAGGTAAGCGCCCCAATCCGCCGACAGTTCACCGCTGTGCCCGATTGCGTGGCCCCCGTGCCGTGCGCGCGCACTTCCCACGTATGCCAGGTAACTCCCGGCTCGCGGTGCCGTCCAGGGGTCGAGGGGCCCCGCTTGGCCCCGGAACGCGGGTGTGGCGAGATTTCACGTCCCGGCAATCTGGGTGGCCGTACGGTGGCCGCTTCAGGGGAAACGGGCCGGTACCGGGGGCTTCGGCCGCGAGCGGTAACACCACGGCCGTCACGGACGCTGAGCAAGATGAGGCCCCGCGCCGAGAGCGACCGAAACGTCTCTTGCGCATCCGCCGACGACCGTCGCACAGGGCCCTACTGGCAAGGTCGTAGCGCGGACTACGCACCAGCTTGGTATGAGCTGTGAGGCTTCTCCGCAGATCAGCGCACCCGCCCTCGTCAGGACGCATCAGCGGCAACTGACGGGTACGTGCAAATTATTTGGGATGGCCCGGAATAGGAACACAGCGGCACCCCCGCTCGTTGTCATTACGTGAGCACGACACAGACACCACCTGTTCTCGCCGCAGAGCTGGCGCAGGCGTGGGCCGACATTCAGCGGTACCACCCCGAGCTGCCGGACCTTGCCGCGCCAGAGTCCCTGATCGGGGAGTCGTCGTCCGCGTGCGGGCACGAACTCTCCTTCGAACGACTGCTGCATGAGGCAGTCCACGGCATCGCCGCCGCCCGGGGGATCCGCGACACCTCCCGCGCCGGCCGCTACCACAACCGCCGCTTTCTCGCGATCGCCGAGGAGCTGGGCCTGGACCATCCCGATGAACCGCATCCGAGCAGCGGCTTCTCACTGGTCACGCTCAACCCCGAGGCGAAGCGGCGCTACCGGCCGACCATGGAGCGGCTCCAGCGCGCGCTGAAGGCGCACACGGCCGCCACCTCCGCCGACACCTCCCGCACCTTCCGCGGACCGGCCGCCCGGCACGGCTCCTCCGGCGGTGGCGTCCGCGTCAAGGCCGTCTGCGACTGCGGGCGCAACGTCCGGGTGGTCCCCTCGGTCCTCGCCCAGGCGCCCATCGTCTGCGGCGGCTGCGGGAAGCCGTTCAGGATCCCGGAGGTCGTCGGAGCGGCATAGCCGCGAGCCGCGCGAGTACCGGCATCTCGTGGGTGCCGGGTCGTGGACAGCGACGAGCCGCAGGGCACCGGGCAACGCACCCGACGCGACCTCACCTCCGCGCCGGGTGCTTCCCAGCCATGCCCGGGCGCCTGCCGCCCCCCTCGGCCGGAGGCGACCCGCAGGGTGTGGCACAATGTCTAGCTGTACTCGACAGCCGAACAGGACCCCTCTCTCCTCCGGCTGACGCGTCCATCGGGCATTCGGGTACCGCAACCCCACGCGGCAGCTCGCCGTGCCCAACCACGTCAAATCCAGGAGAATCCACTCCCGTGGCAGTCAAGATCAAGCTGAAGCGTCTGGGCAAGATCCGTTCGCCTCACTACCGCATCGTCGTCGCCGACTCCCGTACCCGCCGTGACGGCCGGGCCATCGAGGAGATCGGCAAGTACCACCCGACCTACAACCCGTCGGTCATCGAGGTGGACGCCGAGCGCGTGGCGTACTGGCTGGGTGTCGGCGCGCAGCCGACCGAGCCCGTCCTCGCCATCCTGAAGAAGACCGGCGACTGGCAGAAGTTCAAGGGCGAGCCCGCCCCGGCGCCGCTGCTCGTCGCCGAGCCGAAGGCGACGCGTCCGTCGTTCGAGGCTCTCGGCGGTGACGACGAGGGCAAGGGTGAGGCGATCACCCAGAAGAAGAAGGCTGAGAAGAAGGACGAGGCGGCTGCCGAGTCCGAGTCGACCGAGGCCTGAGCAGCATGCTCGAAGAGGCGCTTGAGCACCTCGTGAAGGGCATCGTCGACAACCCTGACGATGTGCAGGTCGCCTCGCGCGACCTGCGCCGCGGGCGCGTTCTCGAGGTCCGGGTCCACCCCGACGACCTCGGCAAGGTGATCGGCCGCAACGGCCGCACCGCGCGCGCCCTGCGTACCGTCGTGGGCGCCATCGGCGGCCGCGGTGTCCGCGTCGACCTGGTCGACGTGGACCACGTCCGCTGACGCTTCATCGCAACCGGCTCGGGCCGGGGAGGGCCACTGGGCCGTCCCCGGCCCGCAGTCGTATGACAGGAGATCTGTACACGTGCAGCTGGTAGTCGCGCGGATCGGCCGCGCCCACGGCATCAAGGGCGAGGTCACCGTCGAGGTACGTACCGACGAGCCGGAGCTGCGGCTCGCCCCGGGCGCCGTTCTGGCCACCGACCCGGCCTCCACCGGGCCGCTCACCATCGCCACCGGCCGCGTCCACAGCGGCCGCCTCCTCCTGCGCTTCGACGGCGTCACCGACCGCACCGGCGCCGAGGCCCTCCGGAACACCCTGCTGATCGCCGAGGTGGACCCGGAGGAGCTGCCCGAGGGCGAGGACGAGTACTACGACCACCAGCTCGTCGACCTCGACGTGGTCACCGAGGACGGGGAGGAGGTCGGCCGGATCACGGAGATCTCGCACCTGCCCTCGCAGGACCTGTTCATCGTGGAGCGGCCCGACGGCACCGAGGTGCTGATCCCCTTCGTGGAGGAGATCGTCACCGAGATCGACCTGGAGGAGCAGCGGGCTGTCATCGCGCCCCCGCCGGGCCTGATCGACGACCGTGCCGAGATCGCCTCGACCAGGGACGACAGCGCATGAGGCTCGACGTCGTCACGATCTTCCCCGAGTACCTCGAACCCCTGAACGTCTCCCTCGTCGGCAAGGCACGCGCGCGGGGGCAGCTCGGCGTGCACGTGCACGACCTGCGGCACTGGACGTACGACCGGCACAACACCGTCGACGACACGCCCTACGGCGGCGGCCCCGGCATGGTCATGAAGACCGAGCCGTGGGGCGACGCCCTGGACACCGTCCTCGCCGACGGCTACGAGACCGGTGCGCACGCGCCCGTGCTGATCGTGCCCACCCCGAGCGGCCTCCCGTTCACCCAGGAACTCGCCGTGGAACTCTCCGAGCGCCCCTGGCTGATCTTCACCCCGGCGCGCTACGAGGGCATCGACCGGCGCGTCATGGACGAGTACGCCACACGCGTGCCCGTGTACGAGGTCTCCATCGGCGACTACGTCCTCGCCGGCGGCGAGGCGGCCGTGCTCGTCGTCACGGAGGCCGTGGCCCGGCTGCTGCCCGGGGTCCTCGGCAACGCCGAGTCCCACCGCGACGACTCCTTCGCGCCCGGCGCGATGGCGAGCCTCCTGGAAGGCCCCGTCTACACCAAGCCGCCCCTCTGGCGCGGCCGGGACATCCCGGAGGTGCTGCTCAGCGGCCACCACGGGAAGATCGCCCGCTGGCGCCGGGACGAGGCTCTCAGGCGCACCACCGCGAACCGCCCCGACCTGATCGAGCGCTGCGACCCCAAGGCCTTCGACAAGAAGGACCGCGAGATGCTCTCCATCCTGGGCTGGGAACCGGACCCGGACGGCCGGCCGTACGGCCGATTTTGGCGGCGGGCCGGGGGCATGGAAGAATAGACCGCTGTTGTGCGCCCGTCCGGCGTGCGCCCCTGCCGCAGGGGGACACGACGCTCGTCCCGACCCGCACGGCAGTCTCCCGTTACACCTAGTTTCCGTTGATGACCTGTGGCATCAGCGAAGAAAGCAGACGAAATGTCTCACCTGCTCGACACCGTCGACTCCGCGTCGCTGCGCAGTGACGTCCCGGCCTTCCGCCCGGGCGACACCGTCAACGTCCACGTCCGCGTCATCGAGGGCAACCGCTCCCGCGTGCAGCAGTTCAAGGGCGTTGTGATCCGCCGCCAGGGCTCCGGTGTCCGCGAGACCTTCACGGTCCGCAAGGTCTCGTTCTCCGTCGGCGTCGAGCGCACCTTCCCGGTGCACACCCCGATCGTCGAGAAGATCGAGCTGGTCACCCGGGGTGACGTGCGTCGCGCCAAGCTGTACTACCTCCGTGAGCTGCGCGGCAAGGCCGCGAAGATCAAGGAGAAGCGCGAGAGCTGAGCGCTTCCCCGGCGTCACAGCGGGGCCGGATAGCATCTGGCCCCGATGGACACCGAAGCACAGCCGACGGAACGCGACCGCACCTCAGGCCCGGACTCCCCGGGCACGGAGGGGCGGTCGCGTTTCGCGTTGGTGGCACGGACCGCCGAGTGGCTCCCGGGCGGCCGTGTCACCCTCACCCTCTTCGCCTGCCTGGCGTTTTTGCTCGCCCTCAACGCTTTCGTGGTGCAACCGTTCCAGATTCCGAGCGGATCCATGGAGCAGGGGTTGAGGATCGGGGACCGCGTTCTCGTAAATAAGTTGGCGTACCGTTTCGGTGCCCAGCCGAGCCGCGGCGACGTGATTGTGTTCGACGGCACCGGGTATTTCGGGGACGCCGACTACATCAAGCGCGTTGTCGGGGTGGGCGGAGACCACGTGGTCTGCTGCGACAAGAAGGGAAGGCTCGAGGTGAACGGCCGGGCGGTCGACGAGACGGCGTTCCTCTATCCCGGGGACGGCGCCTCCAGCGTGCCCTTCGACGTCGTCGTACCCGCCGGGCGCCTCTTCGTCCTCGGTGACCACCGCAGCGACTCCAGCGACTCCCGCGACCACCTCGGCTCGCCCGGCGGCGGCATGATCCCCGTGGGCGACGTCATCGGCCGGGCCGACTGGATCCTGTGGCCGTACGGCCACTGGACGCACCTGACGCGGCCGTCCGCCTACGCGCGCGTGCCCGCCGCTGCGTCGGAGGGCGCCCATGGGTAACCGCGGCAAACCGCGCGGGGTGCCCAGCACGCCCGCCGACGACCTGCTGCCCACCGGGACCCGCCGCACCTCGTCGCCCGGTGGCGGCCGCACGCGCGCGGATCGGCGGAAACTGCAGCGCAAGGTCAAGCGCAAGCGCCGGCGTTCAGCCGTTCGGGAGATCCCCCTTCTGGTCGGTGTCGCCGTCCTCATCGCGCTGGTCCTGAAGACCTTCCTCGTCCAGGCGTTCGTGATCCCGTCCGGCTCCATGGAGCAGACCATCCGGATCGGCGACCGCGTCCTGGTCGACAAGTTCACCCCGTGGTTCGGCTCCGAGCCGCAGCGCGGGGACGTCGTCGTCTTCCACGACCCGGGCGGCTGGCTGGCGGACGAGCAGACCCCGCCGAAGCACGACCCGGTCGTCGTCAAGCAGGTCAAGGAAGGCCTCACCTTCATCGGCCTGCTGCCGTCCGACAACGAGAAAGACCTGATCAAGCGGGTCATCGGGGTGGGAGGCGACCACGTCAAGTGCTGCGACGCGCAGGGCCGCGTCACCGTCAACGGCGTACCCCTCACGGAAGGGGCCTATCTGTACCCGGGCAACAACCCCTCGTCCATGCCCTTCGACATCACCGTCCCCAAGGGCCGGCTGTGGGTGATGGGCGACCACAGGGACAACTCCGCGGACTCCCGTGCCCACCAGAACACCCCCTACGGCGGCACGGTCTCCGAGAAGTCGGTGGTCGGCAGGGCCATGGTCATCGGCTGGCCGGTCGGCCACTGGACGCGCCTTGAAGAACCTAAAACCTTTGCAAGCGTTGCCCACTCCGTGTCGGGTGCAGCTGCGGCCCCCCGGCTGTCGCATAGGGTTGCCCCCGAGAATCCGAACGGAATGACCCAACTCCCGAGCCCTGCGGAACTCCCGCTCGTTATGGGAGTGGTGGGCCTGCGCCGTATGTGGGGCAGGCGGCGGCACGGAGTAAGGAGTTGGCGTGGGGGATGTGGCGGTTGGCGCACTGTCGGGACACGACGGCGAGGAGCACCGCGGGCACCCCGTGGAAGCGAACGCCCCCGTGTCGGACGGCGCCATGACCTCCGGGAATGACGCGACGGGCGACGAGGGCGCGCCGGAGACCGGACAACGCCCCCGGACCGCGGGCGCGGGCGAGGACGTACGCCGGCCGAAGAAACCGCGCTCCTTCTGGAAGGAGCTGCCGATCCTGATCGGCATCGCGCTGGTCCTGGCGCTGCTGATCAAGACGTTCCTCGTGCAGGCGTTCTCGATCCCGTCCGATTCGATGCAGAACACCCTCCAGCAGGGTGACCGCGTCCTGGTCGACAAGCTCACCCCGTGGTTCGGCTCCAAGCCCGAGCGCGGCGAGGTCGTGGTCTTCCACGACCCGGACAACTGGCTGGCGGGCGAGCCGACGCCGAACCCGAACCCGGTGCAGAAGGTCCTCAGCTGGATCGGCCTGATGCCGTCGGCGGAGGAGAAGGACCTGATCAAGCGGGTGATCGGCGTCGGCGGTGACACGATCGAGTGCAAGAACTCGGGCCCGCTGCTGGTCAACGGCCACCCGCTGAACGAGCCGTACGTCTACCCCGGCAACACGCCGTGCAGCGTCGACGACCAGGGCGGCCAGTTCACGGTGAAGGTCCCCCAGGGCTACATCTGGGTGATGGGCGACCACCGGCAGAACTCCCGTGACTCGCGGTACAACCAGTCGGACAAGAACCACGGCTTCGTCCCCGTCGACAAGGTCGTCGGCCGCGCGATCGTCAAGGCCTGGCCGATCAACCGCTGGGGCACCCTGCCCGTGCCGGACACCTTCGACCAGTCCGGCCTGAACCAGCAGTCCTCCGCCGCGTCGTCCCTGACGGTGGCCCCGGAGGGCGCCGCCGTCGCGGCGGTGCTGCCGGTCGCGGTCTGGCGGCGCCGGCGGGGTGACCGCCTGCGCGACACGACCGAGCACACGGCGGCCACCGGGAACCGGTGAGCCCGCCCGCGCCATGGACCGGGCCCCTCTGTGAAGCTCCGGGAAAGCTCTTTCCCGGGTCGTGAAAGAGGGGCTCCCCCCGTTCGGTACCGACAGGTAGGGTGCGGGTCCATGGGTGGCGAGAGCACGACGCGTACGGCCCCGCGCAGCGGTGGCACCGGGACGGCACAGACGGGCGGCGGCCGGGTCGGACAGCGGTTGTCCGGGCTGGCGGTGGCGCTGGGCCTGGTGCTGTTCCTCGGTGGTTTCGCCTGGGCGGCCGTGGTCTACCGGCCCTACACCGTGCCCACCAGTTCCATGACCCCCACCATCGACGTCGGCGACCGGGTGATGGCCCAGCGGGTCGACGGGGCCGATGTGCGCCGCGGTGACGTGGTCGTCTTCCGCGACCAGAGCTGGGTCACCAACGCCAACGTGGTCAAGCGCGTGGTCGCGGTCGGCGGCGACACCGTCTCCTGCTGCACCGACGGCAAGCTGACCGTCAACGGCAAGCAGATCGAGGAGCCCTACCTGCCCAAGGGCAGCCTGGCCGAGATCCAGAACTTCCCGACGGTGACCGTGCCCAAGGGCCGTCTGTTCCTCCTCGGTGACGAGCGCCGGGGCTCCCTGGACTCCACGGCCCACCTGACGGACGCGGCCAAGGGCACCGTCTCCCGCGACGCCGTGTCCGCCCGAGTGGACGCCGTCGTCTGGCCCTGGAAGGGCATGCTCAAGAGCCCCACCGGCTTCGAGGCCCTGGGGACCCTCTCCCAGCCCGGCCCGCTGGGCGTGATCGAGCTGCTGATCGCCGCCGGCGCCGTCCTGGTCCTCGGCGGGGGCGCCTACGGCCCGATCGCCAAGCGGATGGGCGGCTCCCGGGCCCGTGCCGCCCGCGCGGAGGCGGCCGGTGGCCGCTGAGACCGAGCGGCCGGGCGAGGAGCCGTACGAGGACGGTCTGCGCCAGGTGGCCCGGGTGGTGCTGCTCGACCCCGAGGACCGCATCCTGCTTCTGCACGGCCACGAGCCGGACGACCCGGCCGACGACTGGTGGTTCACCCCCGGCGGCGGCCTGGAGGGCGCCGAGACGCGCGAAGAGGCCGCGCTGCGGGAACTCGCCGAGGAGACCGGCATCACCGAGGTCGACCTCGGCCCGGTGCTCTGGCAGCGCAGGTGCTCCTTCCCGTTCGCGGGCCGCCGCTGGGACCAGGACGAGTGGTACTACCTGGCCCGTACGACCCAGACCGCGACGGCGGCGACGGGCCTGACGGAGCTGGAGCGGCGCACTGTCGCCGGAGCGCGCTGGTGGACGTGTCAGGAACTGACCCGGGCACATGAGACGGTGTATCCGACCAGACTCGCCGAGCTGCTGCGTACGCTGCTCGACGAAGGTCCCCCGGCCGGCCCCGTGACCCTCGACCCGGAAATCGTCTAGCGACATCGTCTGGCGACCCGGAAATCGACTGAGGGCCCGTGGGACTGGCGCACAATGGGGGGATCGCACGGCTGAAGGGGAACATGCCATGAGCGCCGAGGACCTCGAGAAGTACGAGACCGAGATGGAGCTGAAGCTCTACCGGGAGTACCGAGATGTCGTCGGTCTGTTCAAATACGTGATCGAGACCGAGCGGCGTTTCTATCTCACCAACGACTACGAGATGCAGGTGCACTCGGTCCAGGGCGAGGTGTTCTTCGAGGTGTCCATGGCCGACGCCTGGGTGTGGGACATGTACCGGCCGGCCCGCTTCGTCAAGCAGGTCCGGGTTCTCACGTTCAAGGACGTGAACATCGAGGAGCTGAACAAGAGCGACCTGGAGCTCCCGGGCGGGTGACGGGGTTTTCCACAACCGCTGAGTAGCCCACCAAGATCAACACGGGTGGGCCGGATGCGTGACGGTTGGCGCCGGAGGTGGTGCCGACATGAGCAAGGCACGCAGTGCACTCGGCAGGTACGGCGAGGACCTGGCCGCGCGGCGGCTGGCCCGGGCCGGAATGACGGTCCTGGAGCGCAACTGGCGCGCCGGACGGACCGGCGAGATCGACATCGTGGCCAGGGACGGCGACGTCCTGGTCGTCTGCGAGGTGAAGACCCGCAGGGGCGGCCGCTACGAGCATCCGATGGCCGCGGTCACCCCCGAGAAGGCCGCACGGCTCCGGGGGCTGGCCGAACGCTGGATCCACGCCCACGGCGGAGCCCCGCCGGGAGGCGTCCGCATCGACCTGGTCGGCGTCCTGCTGCCCCGCCGGGGCGCCCCGTCCGTCGAGCACGCCCGGGGGGTGGCCTGAATGGGATTCGCCCGCACCTGCTCCGTCGCCCTCGTCGGCGTCGAGGGCGTGGTCGTCGAGGTCCAGGCCGACCTCGAACCCGGCGTCGCCGCGTTCACCCTGGTCGGCCTACCGGACAAAAGCCTGACCGAGAGCCGCGACCGGGTTCGGGCTGCGGTGGTGAACTCGGGCGGGGAGTGGCCGCAGAAGAAACTGACCGTCGGGCTCAGCCCGGCGTCGGTGCCCAAGGCCGGCTCCGGCTTCGACCTGGCCGTCGCCTGCGCGGTGCTCGGTGCCGCCGAGCGCATCGACCCCCGGGTCCTCACCGACATCGTCATGATCGGAGAACTGGGGCTGGACGGCCGGGTGCGTCCGGTACGGGGCATCCTGCCCGCGGTGCTGGCCGCGGCCGACGCCGGCTACGAGCAGGTGGTCGTACCGGAGTGCGCCGCCGCGGAGGCCGCGCTGGTTCCCGGCGTGTCGGTCCTCGGCGTCCGCAGCCTGCGGCAGCTCGTCGCCGTGCTGACCGAGGAGCCCGTCCCCGAGGAGGAACCGGACGAGCAGGGCCGCCCCGACCCGCTGCTGGCCGGACTGCGCGTGCCGGGCACGGGCGCCGCCACCGGCATGCACAGCCTCGGCGCCGCACAGCACGACCACGACCTGGCGGACGTCGTCGGCCAGACCTCGGCCCGGACCGCCGTGGAGGTGGCCGCCGCCGGCGGGCACCACCTGTTCCTGGAGGGGCCGCCCGGCGCGGGCAAGACCATGCTCGCCGAACGGCTGCCGACCGTACTGCCCACGCTCACCCGGGAGGAGTCCCTGGAGGTCACGGCGGTGCACTCGGTGGCCGGACTGCTGCCGCCCGGCAAGCCGCTCATCGACGTCGCCCCGTACTGCGCCCCGCACCACTCGGCGACGATGCAGTCACTGGTCGGCGGCGGCCCCGGCATCGCCCGCCCCGGGGCGGTGTCCCTCGCCCATCGCGGCGTGCTGTTCCTGGACGAGGCACCCGAGTTCCACGGCCAGACCCTCGACGCCCTGCGCCAGCCCCTGGAGTCCGGGCATGTCGTGATCGCGCGCAGCGCGGGTGTGGTCCGCTTCCCGGCGCGCTTCCTGATGGTGCTGGCGGCCAACCCCTGTCCCTGTGGACGCTTCTCGCAGCGCGACGCCCTGTGCGAGTGCCCGCCGTCGGCGATCCGCCGCTACCAGGCCCGGCTCTCCGGGCCGCTCCTCGACCGGGTGGACCTCCGGGTCGAGGTCGACCCGGTCACCCGGGCCCAGCTCACCGCGTCCGGCGCCCGCGGCGAGTCCACGGCGACCGTGGCCGGCCGGGTGCGGCAGGCCCGGGAGCGGGCGGCCGCCCGCCTCGCCGGAACGCCGTGGCGCAACAACAGCGAGGTGCCCGGGCGGGAGCTGCGCAGCAGGTACCACGCCGCCGTCGGCGCGATGGACGAGGCCGAACGCAGCCTGGAGCGGGGTGTGCTCACCGCCCGGGGGATCGACCGGGTCCTGCGTGTCGCCTGGACGGTCGCCGACCTCGTCGGGCGCGACCGCCCGGACGCGACCGACGTGGCCCTGGCCCTGCAACTGCGCACCGGAGTCCCCCGTGGGGTCCCGGCGGCCATCGGGGCGCTGACATGAACGCGGAGGAGGACCCGGGCGACGAACTGCTCGGCCGGGTCCTCCTCTCGCGGGTGATCGAGCCGGGGGACGAGGCCGGGGGGCGGTGGGTGCGGGAGCTCGGGGTGGGGGAGGTCGTGCGGCGGCTGCGTGCCGGCGACGACCCGTTGCCCGGGGTCAGCGCGGCGCGGTGGGCGGGGCTGGTCGCGCGGTGCGGACGCGCCGAGCCGGAGCGGGACCTCGCGATCGCGCGGGCGGCCGGGGCCCGGTTCGTGGTGCCGGGGCACACCGAGTGGCCGGGTCAGCTCGACGACCTCGGCGACGCCCGCCCCGTCGGGCTCTGGGTCCGCGGCCGTCCCAGCCTGCGGATGTGGGCGCTCAGATCGGCCGCCGTGGTGGGGGCGAGGGCCTGCACCGAGTACGGCAACCACGTGGCGGCCACCCTCGCCGCAGGACTCGCCGAGCGGGGCTGGGTCGTGGTGTCCGGCGGCGCCTACGGCATCGACGGCGCCGCCCACCGCGGTGCCCTCGCCGCCGGCGGAGCCACCGTCGCCGTACTGGCCAGCGGCGTCGACCGGCCCTACCCGCGCGGCCACACCGCCCTGATCGAACGGATCGCGGAGCAGGGACTGGTGGTGGGCGAACTGCCGCCGGGCGACCATCCGACCCCGAGCCGGTTCATCCTCCGCAACCGGGTGATCGCCGCCCTGACCAGGGGCACCGTCGTCGTGGAGGCCGCCTGCCGCAGCGGCTCGCTGGCCACCGCGCGGGCCGCGCAGCGCCTCGGCCGGTTCACCATGGGCGTGCCCGGACCGGTCACCAGCGCGCTCTCCGCCGGTGTGCACGAACTGCTGCGCGGTGAGGCCGCCCTGGTCACCGACGCCGCGGAAGTCGTCGAGCTGGTGGGCGACATGGGTGAGCTGGCCCCGCCCCGCAGAGGCCCGGTGCTGCCGCGCGACCTGCTGGAACCGGCCGCCCGGACCGTCCTCGCCGCCCTGCCCGGCGACCGCGCGGCCCCCGCCGGGGAGATCGCACTCGGCGCGCGCACCACACCGGACGAGGCGATCGCGAGGCTGTACGAACTCCGAGCAGTTGGTTACGTCGAACGACACGGCGATGGCTGGAAGTTGACACGCCAGGCGATGACCTCGGTCCGGACCGGTCGCCGCCCATGCTGACCGAGCGTGTTCGGCCGTCCGGGGGAACGCCCGACGCCCTTGGGGTTTCCCGGAGTTGGCGCATTCCACCCGTCACACAGAGCGACCTGCGGAACGTGCCCCCGATGCCGGTGCGGGACCCTGCGCAAGGGTGGAGCCTCGTTGTTCGCGCACCGCGACTCCTCAGTCACGCTACGCTCACGAAGGCGGCGATACAGAACACGCCATCTCGACATCAGCCCGACAGCTCACCCAGGCGGCCCACTTCGACCCACGACCACCCGGCTCACCCCACTTGCAGCACTTCACGGCACTTCACGGCAGAACGGCACAAGGCGACGAATGCCCCAGCACACTTCCGGGTCCGACCGGGCGGCGATCCCCCCAGCCGCCCGCGACGGTGGCAGCGTGCGGCCGCCCGCTCCCTCGACGCTCGACGAACTGTGGCGGTCGTACAAGGCCACGGGCGACGACCGGCTGCGGGAGCAGCTGATCCTGCACTACTCGCCGCTGGTGAAATACGTCGCGGGCCGGGTGAGCGTCGGCCTGCCGCCCAATGTGGAGCAGGCCGACTTCGTCTCCTCCGGGGTGTTCGGGCTGATCGACGCGATCGAGAAGTTCGACATCGACCGGGAGATCAAGTTCGAGACGTACGCGATCACCAGGATCCGCGGCGCGATGATCGACGAACTGCGGGCCCTGGACTGGATCCCGCGGTCGGTGCGGCAGAAGGCGCGGAACGTCGAGCGCGCCTACGCCACCCTGGAGGCCCGGCTGCGCCGCACCCCGACCGAGGGGGAGGTCGCCGTCGAGCTGGGCATGGAGGTCGACGAACTGCACGCGGTGTTCAGCCAGTTGTCGCTGGCCAACGTCGTCGCCCTGGAGGAGTTGCTGCACGTCGGCGGTGAGGGCGGCGACCGGCTCAGCTTCATGGACACGCTGGAGGACACCGCCGCGGACAACCCCGTGGAGGTGGCGGAGGAGCGGGAGCTGCGGCGGTTCCTCGCGCGGGCCATCAACACGCTGCCCGAGCGGGAGAAGACCGTCGTCACCCTGTACTACTACGAGGGCCTCACCCTCGCCGAGATCGGCAATGTGCTCGGGGTCACCGAGAGCCGGGTCAGTCAGATCCACACCAAGTCGGTGCTCCAGCTGCGGGCCAAGCTGGCGAGCTTCGGCCGCTGAGTCGGCTCCCATTCGCCCGGGCGCCTCCGTAGAGTGGTCGGCGTGCCAAGGATTCGAGCGGCCTCCGTGGCCGAGCACCGGTCGATGCAGCGAGCCGCCCTGCTGGACGCGGCTCGGTCCCTGCTGTCCGAGGGCGGGACGGAGGCGCTGACCTTTCCCGCGCTGGCCGAGCGGACGGGACTGGCGCGGTCGTCCGTGTACGAGTACTTCCGCTCGCGCGCGGCCGTGGTCGAGGAGCTGTGCGAGGTCGACTTCCCGGTGTGGGCGGCGGAGGTGGCCGCCGCGATGGAGCGCGCCGGCTCGCCCGAGGGCAAGGTCGAGGCGTATGTCCGGCAGCAGCTGGCGCTGGTCGGGGACCGGCGGCACCGGGCGGTCGTCGCGATCTCCGCGAGCGAACTGGACGCGGGCGCGCGGGAGAAGATCCGGGCCGCGCACGGCGGGCTGGTCGCCATGATCGTCGAGGCGCTGGGGGAGCTGGGGCACGACCAGCCACGGCTGGCGGCGATGCTGTTGCAGGGGGTCGTGGACGCGGCGGTGCGGCGGATCGAGCTGGGAGCGGCGGAGGAGCCCACGGCGGTGACGGACGCGGCTGTGGCCATGGCGCTGCGGGGTGTGCGGGGCTGAGGCGGGCCGTGGCCGGAGCCCGGCCCTGTACGTGTTGCGCCGCGCCGGAGCCGACTCGCCTGGCGGTGCGAGGCACGGACAGAGACTCGCCTGTCGGTGTCAGGCACCGGCGCCTGAAGTGTGACCTGCGTCACGGCCCTCCGCGCTGTTCCGTGAGCACGGGCAGCAGCCTCGACGGGCCCCTGTCCAGCAGCCACGGGGGCAGCAGGGACAAGGGGTCCAGATAGGTCTCGCCCCGCAGCAGGCCCCAGTGCACACAGGCCGCCGTACCGCAGTGCGACCCCGTCGGACCGACGGTCCCGACCACCTCGCCGGCCCCCACCTCGTCCCCCTTGTGCACCGAGGGGGTCACCGGTTCGTACGTCGTCCGCAGGTCCGTGCCCGCCAGTTCCACCGCCACCACGCCCCGCCCGGCCACCCGTCCCGCGAAGGACACCCGGCCCGCCGCCACCGCCCGTACCGGCGACCCGGGCGCTGCCGCCAGGTCGACACCCCGGTGCCCGGGTCCGTACACCGTCGCCGGCGGCTCCCAGCCGCGCAGCACCACCGGCCGGACGCCCACCGGCCAGACGCGGCCGACGGCCGGCACCCGGCCGGGGGCCGGCGCCGGTCCCGGCCGAGGCGGGTCCGCCCAGGCCAGAGGGGTGAGCGCGATCACCGCCCACCCCATCAGCGGAACGGCCCACCACAAGAGGCATCGCATCACTCGTCGCATGCGACCACCGTCCCGCAGCCCGCCGATCATGGCCGGACCCTGTGGACCACTCCCCGGTTGTGGACAGCGGCGTCACCCGGTGGTCCGGCGGTCCCGTACACTTCTTCTGGCGATCCGGGTCACCGGGTCGACTTCGCACGCCCAGGTACGGCGCCCGGAAAGGGTTCGTACCAAGCGCCTCTCGGTCCTTCGTGGCACGGCGCACCACGGGCGTCAGGCGCGGCCGCCGTCCGGCGGACGCGGCACAACCGAGAAACTCAAGGAGATACGGCCATGGCCGTCGTCACGATGCGGGAGCTGCTGGAGAGCGGCGTCCACTTCGGTCACCAGACCCGTCGCTGGAACCCGAAGATGAAGCGCTTCATCTTCACCGAGCGCAACGGCATCTACATCATCGACCTGCTCCAGTCGCTGTCGTACATCGACCGCGCCTACGAGTTCGTCAAGGAGACCGTCGCCCACGGCGGCACGGTCATGTTCGTCGGCACGAAGAAGCAGGCGCAGGAGGCCATCGCCGAGCAGGCCACCCGCGTCGGCATGCCCTACGTCAACCAGCGCTGGCTGGGTGGCATGCTCACCAACTTCTCGACCGTCTACAAGCGTCTGCAGCGCCTCAAGGAGCTTGAGCAGATCGACTTCGAGGACGTCGCGGCCTCCGGTCTGACCAAGAAGGAGCTCCTGGTCCTCTCCCGCGAGAAGGCCAAGCTGGAGAAGACCCTCGGCGGTATCCGCGAGATGCAGAAGGTGCCGAGCGCCGTCTGGATCGTGGACACCAAGAAGGAGCACATCGCCGTTGGTGAGGCCCGGAAGCTCAACATTCCGGTCGTCGCGATCCTCGACACCAACTGCGACCCCGACGAGGTCGACTACAAGATCCCGGGCAACGACGACGCGATCCGCTCCGTCACCCTGCTCACCCGTGTGATCGCCGACGCCGTCGCCGAGGGCCTCATCTCCCGCTCCCGTGTCGCCACTGGTGACAAGGGCGAGAAGGCCGCCGCCGAGCCGCTCGCCGAGTGGGAGCGCGACCTGCTCGAGGGTGAGAAGAAGGACGAGGCTCCGGCCGCCGAGGCTCCGGCTGCTGAGGCTCCGGCCGCTGAGGCCCCCGCCGCCGAGGCTCCGGCCGCCGAGGCCGCTCCCGCCGAGGCCGCTCCCGCCGAGGCCGAGGCCGAGGCCGAGAAGCCCGCCGAGGGCGAGCAGGCCTGACGTCAGTGTTGACGGCGGGGGTGGTACTGCTTCCCACTGCGCTCCAGGCGCGGTGAAGTCCGCCCCCGCTGTTCACCCGTAGGTCGGCACGCCGTCGGCTGTCCGCGCTCACATGTGGACCGCAGACCGTACCGATCTCCGTTCTCCCAAGACTTCGAGAAAGACTCACAGACTCATGGCGAACTACACCGCCGCCGACGTCAAGAAGCTCCGTGAGCTCACCGGCGCCGGCATGATGGACTGCAAGAAGGCGCTGGACGAGGCCGAGGGCAACGTCGAGAAGGCCGTCGAGGCGCTGCGCATCAAGGGCCAGAAGGGCGTCGCCAAGCGCGAGGGCCGCTCCGCCGAGAACGGCGCCGTGGTCTCCATCATCGCCGACGACAACTCCTCCGGTGTCCTGGTCGAGCTGAAGTGCGAGACGGACTTCGTCGCCAAGGGCGACAAGTTCCAGGCCGTCGCCAAGGCGATCGCCGATCACATCGCCAAGACCTCCCCGGCCGACCTCGAGGCGCTCCTCGCCTCCGAGATCGAGGCCGGCAAGACCGTCCAGGCGTTCGTGGACGAGGCCAACGCCAACCTCGGCGAGAAGATCGTCCTGGACCGCTTCGCGCAGTTCTCCGACGGCTACGTCACCGCCTACATGCACCGCACCATGCCCGACCTGCCCCCGCAGATCGGTGTCCTGGTCGAGCTCGACAAGCCGAACGTCGACGTCGCCAAGGGCATCGCCCAGCACATCGCCGCCTTCGCGCCGAAGTACCTCGCCAAGGAGGACGTCCCGGCCGAGGTCGTCGAGTCCGAGCGCCGCATCGCCGAGGAGACCACCCGCGCCGAGGGCAAGCCCGAGGCCGCGATCGCCAAGATCGTCGAGGGTCGTCTGAACGGCTTCTTCAAGGACGCCACGCTGCTCGGCCAGCCGTACGCGCTGGACAACAAGAAGTCGGTCCAGAAGGTTCTGGACGAGGCCGGTGTCACCCTGAAGCGCTTCTCGCGCATCAAGGTCGGCATCTGAGTCCGTACCGCGATCGACGCGCGACCCGAGGAGAAATCCCGATAGGGTCGACAGCAGTCGTCCGCGCACACCGCCACACCCGGGTGTGGGGCGGACGGCAGCAGATCTGACGAGGAGGCCATTGCCGCGCATGGGAGCGAAAAGCGACCCCATCGGCAATGGCCTTCTTCGTATGTGCAACATGTGAAAGAGGCGGGATCTCCCATGACCACCAAGGCCCAGAAGAGCGACGACGGCAAAGTACGCGGCCGGTTTCTGCTGAAGCTGTCCGGAGAGGCCTTCTCCGGTGGCGGGGGCCTGGGCGTGGACCCGGACGTGGTGCACAAGATCGCCCGTGAGATCGCGGCCGTGGTACGGGACGGCGCGCAGGTCGCGGTCGTCATCGGTGGCGGCAACTTCTTCCGCGGCGCCGAGCTCCAGCAGCGCGGCATGGACCGGGCCCGCTCCGACTACATGGGCATGCTCGGCACCGTGATGAACTGCCTCGCCCTCCAGGACTTCCTGGAGAAGGAGGGCATCCAGTCCCGGGTCCAGACCGCCATCACCATGGGGCAGGTCGCCGAGCCGTACATCCCGCTGCGCGCCGTGCGCCACCTGGAGAAGGGCCGTGTGGTCATCTTCGGTGCCGGTATGGGCATGCCGTACTTCTCCACCGACACCACCGCCGCCCAGCGCGCCCTGGAGATCGACGCCGAGGCGCTGCTCATGGGCAAGAACGGTGTGGACGGGGTCTACGACTCCGACCCCAAGACCAACCCCGACGCCGTCAAGTTCGACTCCCTCGGCTACGGCGAGGTCATCACCCGGGACCTGAAGGTCGCGGACGCCACCGCCATCACGCTGTGCCGCGACAACAAGCTCCCGATCCTCGTCTTCGAGCTTCTCGCGGAGGGCAATATCGCCCGTGCCGTCAAGGGTGAGAAGATCGGCACGCTGGTGGGTGACCAGGAGAGCCGGGACTGACCGGCGCATCCTCGTCGCCCGGGGCGAGCCGCCTGTCCGGGGGACGGACGGGACGCGCCCTGGCCGGGGGATGGACAATGTCCTGCCGGTCGGGAACCGTGCAGGAAGAAGACGCGACGCAGCCGGCCGCCGACCGACTTCAGGAACCGCAGCCGGGCCTTACTCAAGACACGCAGGAGCAAGTGGTGATCGAAGAGACCCTCCTCGAGGCCGAGGAGAAGATGGAGAAGGCCGTCGTGGTCGCCAAGGAGGACTTCGCCGCGATCCGCACCGGCCGTGCGCACCCGGCGATGTTCAACAAGATCGTGGCCGACTACTACGGTGCCCCGACGCCGATCAACCAGCTGGCCTCGTTCTCCGTGCCGGAGCCGCGCATGGCGGTCGTGACGCCGTTCGACAAGAGCGCGCTGCGCAACATCGAGCAGGCCATCCGCGACTCCGACCTGGGCGTCAACCCCAGCAACGACGGCAACATCATCCGGGTGGTGTTCCCCGAGCTGACCGAGGAGCGCCGCCGCGAGTACATCAAGGTCGCCAAGGGCAAGGGTGAGGACGCCAAGGTCTCCATCCGCTCCGTGCGCCGCAAGGCCAAGGACGCCATCGACAAGCTGATCAAGGACGGCGAGGTCGGTGAGGACGAGGGCCGCCGTGCGGAGAAGGACCTCGACGACCTGACGGCGAAGTACGTCGCTCAGGTGGACGAGCTTCTCAAGCACAAGGAATCGGAGCTGCTCGAAGTCTGATGAGCGACTCTTCCTGGGGGGCGCCGCCACAAGGCGGGCAGGCCGGGTACTGGGGGCCCACCGAGGGTGGGCCTCTCCAGGGGGCTGCTCCGGTGGGTCCCGCGTACGATGCGCCTGAGGCGCAGCAGACTCGCCCCATGCCCATCGTGCCCGACCTGTCCGCGTACGACGCCGACCAGGACGAGAACCGGGGAGCCGCTCCGCTGAGCGGCCCCTTGTTCCGGGACGAGCCGCAGTACGAAGCGCAGTACGAGCCGCAGCGCCGGCACCAGGCGCCGCGGCCGGTCCCTCGGCCGATCCCGCATCCGAACCAGAATCCGGAGCCCATGTCCGACGCCCCGCAGCCGGCGCCAGCGCCGCAGAAAAAGAGCGCGGGCCGTGACCTGGGCGCGGCCATAGGTGTCGGGGCCGGGCTCGGTGTGGTGATCATCGCGTCCCTGTTCGTCTACAAGGCCGCGTTCGTCGGTGTGGTCGCGGTCGCCGTCGTGGTCGGGCTGTGGGAGCTGACCAGCAGGCTGCAGGAGCGCAAGGGCATCAAGGCGCCGCTCGTGCCGCTCGCGGTCGGCGGGGCGGCGATGGTGGTCGCCGGTTACGTGCGCGGCGCCGAGGGCGCCTGGGTCGCCATGGCGCTCACCGCGCTCGCGACCCTGGTCTGGCGCATGACGGAACCGCCCGAGGGCTACCTCAAGGACGTCACGGCCGGCGTGTTCGCGGCGTTCTACGTGCCCTTCCTGGCCACGTTCGTATCGATGATGCTCGCCGCCGACGACGGCCCCTGGCGTGTCCTGACCTTCCTTCTCCTGACCGTGGTCAGCGACACCGGTGCGTACGCGGTCGGCTGGCGCTTCGGCAAGCACAAGCTCGCCCCGCGCATCAGCCCCGGCAAGACCCGCGAGGGCCTGGTGGGCGCCGTGCTGTTCGCGATGGTCGTGGGCGCACTGTGCATGCAGTTCCTGATCGACGACGGCACCTGGTGGCAGGGCCTGCTGCTGGGCCTCGCGGTCGCGGCCAGCGCCACGCTGGGCGACCTCGGCGAGTCCATGATCAAGCGTGACCTCGGCATCAAGGACATGGGCACCCTGCTCCCGGGCCACGGCGGCATCATGGACCGCCTGGACTCCCTGCTGCCCACGGCTCCGGTGGTCTGGCTGCTGATGGTGATCTTCGTCGGCTCGGCCTGACCCCGGACCACCCCGTCGTACGACGTCCCGGCCCCCGTTCTGTGCACACAGGGCGGGGGCTCGTCGCATACGGCCCTCCGGCCGCGACGGCGGGAGCGGAGGGAGCAGGGAGCCCGAAGGGCGCATTGGCCGGCCGGCCCGTGCGCCCCGGGCCGCGACGGCGGGAGCGGGGGAGCCCGAAACAGCCCGTGCGCCCCACCCCCAACTAGTCGGACGCATCGGCCCGAGTCCGGTGAGCGGAACCGGTGGCGCGATCGGCCGGACGGCTCACCGCGAGACGTCGTCCCATGAGGGCCGGGCCAGGTAGTCCGGGATCGCCCGCTCCCGGCGAGCGCGCCCAGGCGACGGCCCTGTGCGACGTGATGCGCGCGGGGGCGGCCGAGGGCCCACCGCTGCGATGAGTTTCGGCCGGGGCGCGAGTCTGTTCTCATGACCGTCGTAGGACGGCGCACGACGCTGCCCGGCACGAGACACCCCGGAGGACGCCATGACGATCACACCGGACGACCCGACCGCCGCCCTGCCCGGCCGCCCACCCGTCGTCGACCTGGCCACCTGGCAGAAGGCCCGGGACGGGCTTCTGGTCCGGGAGAAGGCCCACACCCGTGAGGGCGACGCCCTGGCCGCGGCGCGCCGCAGGCTGCCGATGGTGGAGTTCGACGGGACGGTCGAGGTCGTCGGACCCGACGGCCCGGTCCCCTTCCTGGACCTGTTCCAGGGCCGCGAGGAACTCGTGGTCTACAAGCACATGTGGTACGACGGCGCGCCGCACCAGGGGCAGTGCGAGGGCTGCACCGACGTGGCCTGGCACCTGAGGGACGCGGTCTACCTCAACGCCCGCGGGGTCTCTTTCGCCGTCCTGACCACGGGGCGCTGGGAAGAGGTCGCCGCCTACGTCGAGTTCATGGGGTACACCCAGCCCTGGTACTCGGTGCGCGACGTGGACGCGCCGGTCGGCGCCCCCATGGGTTACCTCACCTGCTTCCTGCGTGACGGCGACCGCGTGTTCCTCACCTACTCCACGACGGGCCGTGGCATCGAGCCGTTCAACGGGTCCTTCGGCCTGCTCGACGTGACGCCCTACGGCCGCGGCGAGGCGTGGGAGGACAACCCGGAGGGGTGGCCCGAGGGACAGAGCCCGTGCTGGTACTGGCGCTCGGACGCGGACGGGAACGCCACCTGGGGCCCGACCAGCCGCCCCGTACCGCAGTGGACCCGCCCCGGCGCGACCCCCGTGCAGACCCTCGGCCGGCACGGCCCCCACTGCTGACGCGCACGATCCCCACCGATGGCCGGCACATCGGCATTCCCCGTACGGGTCCGCTGAGGTGCTGCTTCTCACGGAAGGATCGAGCCTGGGAGCAGACGGCGGGAGGCGCCGCCGTCGAGTCCGCCGCGTCACGTGGCCGGCGGATTCCGGCTGCGCTGGAGCAATTGATGCGATCCTCACCGACGTCTGTGGCCGTTGTCTGCGACTGGTCACTGCTTCGACCTGGCCTCGTACAGGCCATCAATGCTCAACCAGAATTGCAGATCACTGCTTTCGTGAAAAATGTCGATGACTTGGCCTGTGAGTCGAATGACGCGGAAGTCATCTTGCTGATCAATTTGCAGGCGTCCGACCAGGCTGCGCCCGAACAGGTCGCGCGACTTCACCGGCAGGGGTGCGCGGTCATTGTGCTGTCGGCGTCGGGGGCACAGTCCGATGCCGTCCTGTGCATCAAGGCCGGTGCTCGCGGATATCTGAGCCGGCAGGCCGACGATTCGGAATTGGTGACGGCCATTCGCGCCGTCGCTGCGGGACGTAGTTACTTCGGCGCCAGTCTTGCCGGTCAGAGTCTCCCCGCGCCCCCTCCGCGTATCACCTATCGCGAGAGACAGATCCTGCAGTTGGTCGCGAACGGCGCAACCGATCGCGAGATCGCCAACAAGTTGAATATCACGGAGAACACGGTCCATACGCACCTGGAGAGGCTGCGCAGAAAGAGCGGATTCCACCGTAGGGCCGACCTCACTCGCCTGGCCTTTCAATATGGCGTGTTGGAAGACTGCTCCACGGAGGAACCCGGGTAGTCGGAGAATGCGACATCACCTCGCAGAGGAGCGAGGTGATGTCACGGACCGTGGACTCCCTTGGTCATCCGGCGGCTGATGGCGGTGTGTTGGTGCCGGCCTTGGCAGGACCTTGGGCGGGCTGCTTGGTGGTGGTGCCAGGCTCGTTGACGGTCGTGCCGGGCTGGTTGGTGCTCCCGGACTCCTTGGTGGCAGTGCCCGGCTGGTTGGCAGTGCCCGGCTGGTTGGTGGTGGTGCCGGGCTGATTGGTGGTGGTGCCGGGCTGGTTGGTGGTGCTGCCGGGCTGGTTGGTGGTGCTGCCGGGCTGGTTGGTGGTGCCGCCCGGCTGGTTCGTGGTGGTGCCGCCCGGCTGGTTCGTGGTGCTGCCGGGCTGGTTGGTGGTGCTACCCGGCTGGTTCGTGGTCCCGGGTTGGTTCGTCGTGCCGGGCTGGTTCGTCGTGCCGGGCTGATTCGTGGTGCTGCCCGGCTGGTTGGTGGTGGTGCCGGGCTGGTTGGTGGTGGTGCCGGGCTGGTTGGTGGTGGTGCCGGGCTGGTTGGTGGTGGTGCCGGGCTGGTTGGTGGTGCTGCCCTGGGAGTTCCCCTGGCCGCCCTGCGTGCTGCCTTGAGCGTTTCCGGTACCGCCCTGCGTGCTGCCCTGGGTGTTGCCCTGGCCGCCGATCTGGGTGCCACCGATGGTGTTGCCCGTCCCCCCGTTGATCGTGTTGTTGACGATGTTCGTCACGTTGTTCGTCACTTGGTTCACCACGGAGGGCGGCAACCCCAGCCTTTGTGCTTCTGCTTGTGCTGCCTGTCGCCCTATCGCTGCTGCCTGCTGCTGGGAAGCGCCACCGCGCGCTGCCTGCGCTGCCGCTGCCGCGCCTTTTGCGGTCGCCTCTGCGGCACCGGATGAAGATGCCGCCGTTCCGCCCGTCGGCCCGCACTGGACAGGGCCCACGGAAACCGGACCGCCGCCGGTAACGCCGATCCGGACGTCGCCATTGGCCCCGGACAGGACGCGAGCAATGGCTGAGCCATTGCGCGTGATGTCGTAGTTCTGGCGAGGAGTGAAACCGCTGCCGCTTATCACTCCACCTTGCACACTGCATGTCGCCGCAGGAGTCGTCGTCGGAGCAGCGAATGCCTGGGAGGCTGGAATGAGGCTGATGGTTGGCCCTGCGGATACCGCCGCCGCTATCGTGGCTGCGAGAATTCCTTTTCTCATCGCTTCTCTCTTCCAGTGTGGGTGGGTCGGACAAGCTCGTTCCATGCATCGGGTGATTAACCGAAGACAAAGCGGGCAGTGCGCACTGGAACCCCGGTGAGACGACTCAATCCCGATGCTTGCCCCGCGCGCCGCCCGAGTCAACTCGAATAGCGGATTAAGGAATGTTCAACCAGTCCCAGTCGTCGCCAGAATGACCCACACGACATCCGCGCAGGCCGCGTCGCACTCGCTGATGCGTTCACCGACGGTTCGCACCTGAACTGGGGGCGGCCTTGTGGGTAGAACTGGCCACAGTGGCCGTCCAGTCCCGTGACGGCTGCGATGATGCCGCCATGGCTGATGAATCGATGCGTCCCCTCAGCGAGCTTCGTCAAGGCGAAGCAGTCCAGGCCACGATCACCAGTCACCAGCCATGGGGGCTCACGGCGGAGCTCAACGGATACGAACCTGTAGGCGCCTCACTCGACGTAATTCGACGCGGCAGCGAACCCGGAGTGCAGCGACTCGCCCAGGAGCTGCCGCCTGTGGGGGTGACCATTGAGCTCGTCATAGGCGACGTGCGTACGTGGCATCACAAGCCGTGGCTATGGGTGGATCTCACGGCACCCGCCCCTGGCGAAGACTGACCGTGCCCCCTGCGTGCCCAATCGAACATCGAGTGACAGGGGCTCATGGGGAACGTCGACGTGCGTGCGGCGAACACGCAGCTCAGTGAAGGAAGTCTGGTCCAGGTTCGGCCTGTGAACCGGAGCCGTTCCAACGCCACCTCGCCGTGCACGCGCGCCGCATCCTGGACACCAGCAGCGACGACCCCGACCGATGCGTTGCCCGGAAGGCCCTCGGAGCATGGGGCCACGACGTTCCCAGAGGTGAACCAAGGACGGGGTGTTGCGCCGACCTGCGGGAATGAGACGTCCGCAGGTTGGCGCGGGCGCCCGCCGCGTCGGCTATTCGCCGCCTGGGAAGCGTGCCGTCCACCAGGTCCGCCAGCGGGAGTCGAGGTCGGCCAGGTGGGTGTCGTCGAGGTGATAGGTACTCAGGATCGCCATGGCCGCGCCCTTCGGCCTGCTGGGTGTCGGGTCCTTGCTGGACACGATGAGCAGACCGTTGCCCCAGGCGTCGACGGTGATGCCGAGTTGGTGGTCGGAGCGGTACCACATCTCGCCTTTGATGGCAGCTCTACCCCAGAGCCTCTACCCGTCGGCCGATCTGTACTCTGCGCGGAAGGAGGGATCTGGGGCGTCTGGTGATCGAAGGGCGGGGGGGCTATGGGGGTTGGAAGGCAGGGCAGGTCGGTGGCGGAGTCGGAGAGAGAACCCAGCTTGCTGCCGGTGCTTGGGATGTTCATCGTGCTGGCCGCAGTACTGGAACGCTGCCTGTCGCTGCTCGACGGACCGAAGACGTACATACTCTGCGGTGACCTTGTCGAGCTGTCCGAAGAACTCGACCGGGAAGCAAGTGTGAACCGGTGGCTCCTGCTGGCCGGGCTAGTGCTGTCCGCGGCAGCGCTGGTCGTCTCACGTGTACGCCGCTGGCGGGTTCTCCCCGTGCTGACGCTGTCTGCGGTTCTGATCTTGGTGGTTCTGGCGGACGATTGTGCGGCGCGCGCGGATGCCGTCGCCTCGCAGATCTGGACATCCCAGACCTGCGACGAACCCACGAACCTGTACAACACCTCCCGAGGCTGGTTCAACTGGAGTCCACTCGGCCCGTGATCTGCCAGGCTCTGACCGAACACCCAAGGCGGCTCCCAGCGTCATGATCGAGCGATGTATGAGTACGCGTGACCGACGGGCCCTGCTGAAGTGCCGGCCGCAGACGAGGCGCGGCGTCACTGGGCGGCAGCCGTCGCGGCCCTGCCCGTAGGGACCCGGATCACCGGCGAGGTCATCGGTCGGCGGCCCTTCGGCGTCTTCCTGCGTATGGACGGCGTGCCGAACGCCATAGCTCTGGCGGAGATCGCGTCATGCCGCAGGGGATGGGCCTCCCGGCCCTCGGGGCCGTCGTCACGTGGTGAGGTCTTCTGGCACGCGGGCAACCACCAGGTCAGGGTCCGCCTCGACGAGTGGCGGGCAGCCGACGAGTGATCGTCGCTGGGTTGTCCCTGGGCCGTCCGAGGCCGCTCAGCGGTGACCGATGACGCCTACTAACGACAGTCGTAGCAGGCGGCAGCCGCAGGTCACCGAGTTTGATCTGCGACACTGGTAACGCCATGCCTAAGCCCGGAGAACTCATCTTTGTCGCGCCGCGCGGAGCCAAGAAGCCGCCGCGGCACCTTGCCGATCTCAGTCCTGCCGAGCGCAAGGACGCGGTGGCCGGGATCGGTGAGAAGCCGTTCCGTGCCAAGCAGCTCTCGCAGCACTACTTCGCGCGGTACGCGCACGAACCGGAGCAGTGGACCGACATCCCGGCCGGCTCCCGGGAGAAGCTGCGCGAGGCGCTGTTCCCGGAGCTGATGACCGTCGTCCGGCATCTGTCGACGGACGAGGGGACCACCCGCAAGACGCTGTGGCGGCTGTTCGACGGGACACTCGTCGAGTCCGTGCTGATGCGGTATCCGGACCGGGTCACCATGTGCATCAGCTCGCAGGCGGGCTGTGGCATGAACTGCCCGTTCTGCGCCACGGGCCAGGCGGGGCTCGACCGGAACCTGTCCACGGCCGAGATCGTCCACCAGATCGTCGACGGGATGCGGGCGCTGCGGGACGGCGAGGTGCCCGGTGGGCCCGCCCGGCTGTCCAACATCGTCTTCATGGGCATGGGCGAGCCGCTCGCCAACTACAAGCGCGTCGTCGGAGCCATCCGCGCGCTCACCGACCCGGCTCCGGACGGGCTCGGGCTGTCCCAGCGCGGGATCACCGTCTCGACCGTCGGCCTTGTGCCGGCCATCCACCGGTTCGCCGACGAAGGCTTCAAGTGCCGGCTCGCGATCTCCCTGCACGCCCCCGACGACGAGCTGCGCGACACCCTCGTCCCCGTCAACACGCGCTGGAAGGTGCGCGAGGTACTGGACGCCGGGTTCGAGTACGTCGAGAAGTCCGGCCGCCGGCTGTCCATCGAGTACGCCCTGATCCGGGACATCAACGACCAGGCCTGGCGTGGTGACCGGCTCGGCCGGCTGCTCCGGGGCAAGCCCGTGCACGTCAACCTCATTCCGCTGAACCCGACTCCGGGCTCCAAGTGGACCGCCTCCCGGCCCGAGGACGAGAAGGCGTTCGTCGAGGCCATCGCCGCTCATGGTGTGCCCGTCACGATCCGGGACACCCGTGGGCAGGAGATCGACGGGGCCTGTGGTCAGCTGGCCGCGACCGAGCGATAATCTGAGCCGGTCAGCGCAACTTCATATCAGCCATACAACCGAATATCGGTCACACATCTACATATTTCCGACAGGGGAGCGCCACAGCGCTGAGAGTGCGGCAACCGGCCGCAGACCCTCTGAACCTCGCCCAGGTCATTCTGGGTAGGAAGTTCGGTCACCACTCAAGCTGTTGCGCCCTGCCCGGCCTCCCTCCGGAGCCCGGGCGGGGCCGCGTCTCTTCCTGGTCAACCCCAGGAGGACCACCAGTGCACAACAAGACCTTCGTGGCCGTGGCGGTCGGGCTCGGCCTGATCAGCCTGTCCGCGTGCGGGGCGAACGACGCCAAGTCGTCCGCGGACTCCAAGACCGTGACCCTCGTCAGCCACGACTCGTGGGCCGTCTCCAAGAACGTGCTCAAGGACTTCGAGAAGCAGTCCGGGTACAAGGTCAGGGTCCTCAACGACGGCGACGCCGGACAGGCCGTCAACAAGGCGATCCTGACCAAGGACAACCCGCAGGGCGACGCCTTCTTCGGCGTCGACAACACCCTGCTGTCCAGGGCCCTCGACAACGGGCTGTTCCAGCCGTACACCGCCAAGGGACTCGACAAGGTCGGCGACCAGTACCAGCTCGACAAGGACAAGCACCGGGTCACGCCCATCGACTACGGCGACATCTGCGTCAACTACGACAAGGCCTACTTCAGCAAGCACGGCCTCACCCCGCCGCAGACCTTCGCCGACCTGGCCAAGCCGCAGTACAAGAACCTCCTCGTCACCGAGAACGCCGCCACCTCCTCACCCGGCCTCGGGTTCCTGCTGGGCAGCGCCGCGCAGTTCGGCGACAACGGGTGGCAGGACTACTGGAAGAAGCTCAAGGCCAACGGCGTGAAGGTCGTCGACGGCTGGGAGCAGGCATACAACCAGGAGTTCTCCGGGTCGTCGGGGGGCAGGAAGGCCGGCGGTGACCGGCCGCTCGTCGTCTCGTACGCCTCCTCGCCGCCCGCCGAGGTGATCTACGCCAAGAAGCGGCCCAGCACTGCCCCGACCGGCGTGGCGAACGGCACCTGCTTCCGGCAGATCGAGTTCGCCGGACTGCTCAGCAACGCCCAGAACCCCAAGGGCGCCAAGGCCTTCATCGACTTCCTGGTCTCCAGGGAGTTCCAGGAGGACATGCCGCTGAACATGTTCGTCTATCCGGTGGTGGCCGGCGCGAAGGTGCCCGCCGAGTTCACGCAGTACGGGCCGCCCGCCCAGCATTCCGAGACCATGGCCCCCGGCAAGATCGCCGCCAACCGTGATCAGTGGGTCAAGTCGTGGACGTCGCTGGTACTGAAATAGCCGCTCGCAGGCGGGACCTGCGCGGGAGCGCGGCGCGGCTGGGGCTGATGGCCCTGCCCGTCGCGTTCTTCGCCGTGTTCTTCGCCTGGCCCGTGGCCGCGATCGTCGCGCGCGGGCTGAAGGCCGACGGCGCCTGGCGGTTCGGGCGGATCACGGACGTCGTCGCGGAGCCGGACATCCGGCACGTGCTGTGGTTCACCACCTGGCAGGCGCTCGCCTCCACCGCGCTCACCCTGCTGCTCGCGCTGCCCGCCGTCTATGTCTTCGCCCGCCTCGACTTCCCGGGCAAGCGGCTGCTGCGGGCCGTCGTCACCGTCCCGTTCGTGCTCCCGACGGTCGTGGTCGGCAGCGCCTTCCTCGCGCTGGTCGGGCACGGCGGGCTGCTCGACCAGCTGTGGGGCGTACGGCTGGACACCACGGTGTGGGCGATCCTGCTGGCCCATGTCTTCTTCAACTACGCGGTCGTCGTACGGACGGTCGGCGGGCTGTGGGCCCAGCTCGACCCCCGGCAGGAAGAGGCCGCGCGGATGCTCGGCGCCTCCCCGCTGAGCGCCTGGCGGAGGGTCACCCTGCCCGCCCTGGCGCCCGCGGTGGCCGCCGCCGCGCTGATGGTGTTCCTGTTCACCTTCACGTCCTTCGGCGTGGTCCAGATCCTCGGCGGACCCACCTTCTCCACCCTCGAAGTGGAGATCTACCGGCAGACCTCCGAGATCTTCGACCTGTCGACGGCCGCGGTCCTCACCCTCGTCCAGTTCCTCGCGGTCGGCGCGATCCTCGTCGTGCACGCCTGGACGGTACGGCGCCGGGAGGCCGCCCTGCGCCTGGTCGACGCCGGCACGACCGCGCGGCGCCCGTGCGGTGCCGGGCAGCGGGCGCTGCTCGCCGGCGTCCTCGTCACCGTCGCGCTGCTGCTGGTGCTGCCGCTCGCCGTGCTCGTCCAGCGCTCCCTCGACGCGCCGGGCCTCGGCTACTACCGGGCGCTGACGCACTCCGACGGCGGAACCTTCCTGGTCGCGCCCGTGCACGCCGTGTGGACCTCGCTGGAGTACGCCGTCGCCGCCACCGCCATCGCCGTCGTGATCGGCGGGCTCGCCGCCGCGGCGCTGGCCCGCCGGGACGCCGGACGGCTGGTGCGGGGCTTCGACGCGCTGCTGATGCTGCCGCTCGGCGTGTCCGCCGTGACCGTCGGCTTCGGCTTCCTGATCGCGCTCGACAAGCCGCCGCTCGACCTGCGCCAGTCCTGGATCCTGGTGCCGCTCGCGCAGGCCCTGGTCGGCGCCCCCTTCGTCGTACGGACCATGCTGCCGGTGCTGCGCGCGGTGGACGGACGGCTCCGCGAGGCGGCGGCCGTGCTCGGGGCCTCGCCCTGGCGGGTGTGGCGGGAGGTGGACCTGCCGATGGTGCGGCGGGCGCTGCTGGTCGCGGCCGGGTTCGCGTTCGCCGTCTCGCTCGGCGAGTTCGGGGCGACCGTGTTCATCGCCCGGCCCGACAACCCGACGCTCCCGGTCGCCGTGGCCCGGCTGCTGAGCCGCCCCGGAGACCTCAACTACGGCCAGGCGATGGCCCTTTCGACCATTCTGATGGTGGTGTGCGCCGCCGCGCTGCTGCTCCTGGAGCGGCTGCGCACCGACCGGACGGGGGAGTTCTGATGCTGCTGGGCCTGGATGCCGCGACCGTGCGCTTCGGCGGGCGGGCCGTGCTCGACGCCGTCGACCTGGAGGTCGCCGAGCACGAGGTGGTGTGCGTGCTCGGGCCCAGCGGCAGCGGGAAGTCGACGCTGCTGCGGGCCGTGGCGGGACTGCAGCCGCTCGACTCCGGGCGGGTGCTGCTCGCCGGGCGCGACCAGACGGGCGTGCCCGCGCACCGGCGGGGCGTCGGCCTGATGTTCCAGGACCATCAGCTCTTCCCGCAGCGTGACGTCGGCGCCAACGTGGCCTTCGGGCTGCGGATGCACGGCACGGCCAGGGTCGAACGGGCCGCCGAGGTGGCGCAGTTGCTGGAGCTGGTCGGGCTGCCCGGCGCCGCCCGGCGGGCCGTGGCCGGACTGTCCGGCGGCGAGCAGCAGCGCGTGGCCCTCGCCCGCGCGCTCGCGCCCAGGCCCCGGCTGCTCATGCTGGACGAACCGCTCGGCCAGCTCGACCGCTCCCTGCGGGAACGCCTGGTGGTCGAACTTCGCGAGCTGTTCGGCCGGTTGGGTACGACCGTGCTGGCCGTCACCCATGACCAGGGCGAGGCGTTCGCGCTGGCCGACCGGGTGGTGGTGATGCGCGACGGGCGGATCGCCCAGTCCGGGACGCCCCTGGACGTCTGGCAGCGGCCCGCCGACGCGTTCGTGGCACGCTTCCTCGGCTTCGACAACGTGGTCCCGGTGACCGTCGCCGGAACGGTGGCCGACAGCCCGTGGGGCAAGCTGCCGGTGCCCGACGGTGCCCCGCAGGGCAGCCGCGAGCTCCTGGTCCGGCCCGCCGGGGTCCGGCTCGTGGCGGCCGACGCCGGTCTGCGCTGCACGGTGACCGCCCGTACCTTCAAGGGCACCCATGTGGCCGTCCACCTCCAGCCCGAGGACGCACCCCCGCTGGAGGCGGCCTGCGCGCTCCGGGACGCGCCGGAGGTGGGCGCCGAGGTGGGCGCGGAGTTCGACGCGGCCGAAATCGCCGTGCTCGGGTGATCACCCGGCCCCTAGGGTGGAGGCCATGACTTTGCTTGCACATGACCGGTACTGCGACGAAGTGGCCCACCAGGTCGATCAGTTGAGGGCCGTGGTGACCTCCGGCGCCGATCTGTCCGCGACGGTGCCCACCTGCCCGGACTGGTCCCTCGAGGATCTCGTACGGCACATGGGGGGCGCCCTGCGCTGGGTGGACGCCCTGGTGCGCGGCCGGGCGCAGGAGAACATCCCGCCCCAGCGGATCCCGCTGGCCGGCGGGCCGGAGAAGCGGGGCGACGCCGCGGCTCTGGACGCGTGGCTGGCGGAGACCGGCGAGCTGGTCGTCGGCGCGCTGCGCGAGGCCGGCCCGGACACCGGGGTGTGGGCGTGGACCGGGGTGCACACCTCCGGCTTCTGGGCCCGCCGGATGGCCCACGAGATCACCGTTCACCGCGCGGACGCCACACTCGCCGCCGGACTGCCCTACGAGGTCGCGCCCGACATCGCGGCCGACGCGCTGGACGAGTGGCTGCAACTGGTGGAGTGGGTGCAGCGCAGCGGGCGGCGGGAGTGGGCCGAGGAGCTGCGCGGGCCGGGCCGCAGCATCCATCTGCACGCCACCGACGCCGACCCCGCGCTGAACGCCGAATGGCTGGTCGAAACGGGCGAGGACGGCTTCACCTGGCGGCGCGGCCACGAGAAGGCCACGGTCGCCCTGCGCGGCCCGCTCACCTCCGTACTGCTCGCCTTCTACCGCCGGCTTCCGCTGGACAGCCCCGGTCTGGAAGTCCTCGGCGAGCGTGCGCTGCTGGAGTCCTGGCTGGAGGCGACCAACTTCGGCTGACACAAGACGGCGGCCCGTCCCTTGGGGATAGGGGGGCGGGGCGCCGCGGTGTGGCGAGGGCGGGGGGTCAGCCGTTGTCGCGGGCTCCACGGCGGCGCATGCTGAAGAAGACCACGCCGGGTGACGCTCGACGTACCGGAGGGCAGCGTCGTCACC
>NZ_JBSGDB010000046.1:0-31740 GCF_053602155.1 Streptomyces sp. NPDC004561 | reverse complement strand
GGCCGCCGACGGCCCGATCGACATGGTGCTCGACCTGCTCCCGCCCGCCGCGCCCAGCTCGGTGGCGCGCGCCGCGGCCATGACCGTTCGCGAGCACGGCTGCGTCGTCCTCATGGGCGGCGTCGGCATGCTCGGCGGCGCGGACCTCGCACTCCCCTACCCGTGGATCATGCGCAACTCGATCACCGTGCGCGGGCAGTGGTTGGGCCCGCGCTCGGCGAACGTCGGCATGATCCGGCTCATCGCGTCACGTGCGCTCGATCTCGATCGCGAACAGGTCCGGACCTTCCCACTCGACGCCGTAAATGACGCCATCGAGTACGCCGCAGCGCATGGCGGGCCCTTCGACCGCACCGTCCTCACCCCGCCCGAAGCACCCGCTCCGACGGACGGATGAGTCCTCGCCGGAGCGCGGTGTGCGGGTGCGCGGGTGCGCGGGTGCGCGGGTGCGCGGGTGCGCGGGTGCGCGGGTGCGCGGGTGCGCGGCGAGCGAATCTTGAGATCGCGACCGGTGCCCTACCCGCCCATGTTCTCGGCAACCTGTGCCTGGGCCGCGGCGATCTCTTCGTCGGTGGCACCCGTGACGTCTGCATCGCATGCCCACTCGAACCGCGACAGCAGGTCTGTGAGGGCCTGCTTCTGAGCCGGATGCGTGATCGGTACGGCGTTCAGGTCGGTGCTCGTCAGCCAGTCGAACAGCACGACGGCATCGTCGCGCCAGAGTCGCACGGTGACGGTCGGCAGATTCGAGCGCCCGTCAGCGAGGACCACGGGCATGCACTTCCTCGGCAAGTGTCTTGATGCCGCAGAGGGTGGCCTCCATACCTGCGCTCAGCTCCTGCAATCGGAAGGCAATGATCTCCTCCTCCCGGTTCGGCCAGCGCTCAAGGGCCAGCGTGACTCCGCTGCGGCCCGGCCCGATGAGGGCCGACTCCCGCAGCCGGGTACCCCCGTCCTCGACCTCCAGTTCGTAGCGCCAGGACGCCATGGATCTCGCCGGGTCCAGCGTCGGTTCTCCGTACCGGCCGTCCGCATCCGTGACGGCCCAGGCAAAGACCCGTTGTTCGTCCAGCTCGACCACGTGGGAGACGGTTCGCCACTCGCCGAGCTGCTCGTGCTGGTTGTAACCCTCGAAGCGCGCACCCACCCGGGGTCGCTCCGCGCCATCGAGCCAAGCGACGCGCTGCAGCTCCGGGCTGAGCCGGGCAGGCACACGAATGTCGGTCACCAGCTCCCAGACCTTCGCCACGTCTGCCTCGACGTGAACATCGCACTGCACGCTCGGTCCATCGGCAAATCGCATGTCGCCCCCTCGATTTCGGACACCGTGATCATCCACGGTTTTCGTCCGCTCTCGCAACAGGGCCCATGCGTAGGGTCCTTACACCGCGGCGGACGCCAACCCGACTTCGTTCGCAGCGGCTTCAGCGGGCCACACGTCTACTGCGCGTTCGAATCGAACGATTTGCAGTCCTGGTTCCTGTTCTGGGTACGTACATCCGGTGCTACGGTCGCGCCATGTCCAAGATCGAGATTGACGCGGTGACAGCCGCGTTCTTCGGGGCCTTCGACAACCGTGGTGGCCGACCCGCCGATGTGGCGCGGATCCGCAGGCTGGTTGTCCCTGGCGGCGTGATAGTCGTGACCGGTCCGAAGTTCACGGTCTACACAGTGGACGAGTTCATCGAGCCTCGCCGGAAACTGCTGACCGACGGGCGGCTGGTCGAGTTCTCCGAGTGGGAGACCTCCGAGCGCACCGAGATCGCGGGCGATATCGCGTCGCGTATCGGCGAGTACCGCAAGTCCGGGATCCTGGACGGCCAGCCGTTCGAGGGTGGTGGCACCAAGACCTTCCAGTTCGTCCGCACTCCGGCGGGCTGGCGGATCGCCGCATTTGCTTGGTACGACCCGTCGTGACCGTCCGGTGTCGGCGGTCGGCTCCGTAAGTGCTGGCGTGACCGGTCGGTCGCCGGTGCAGGGCATGACGGCCGGGCCGGCGGTCGTGTGCCATAGGCCTTGGCATAGCGGGGGCGCATGAGGGCGGCTTGTGTGTGGGCCGGTTCTCCTTGGCGGTGTTCCCATGCTGGGGGCACCGCCGGGAGTCGATCACTCCGGTCATGCAGGCAGCGCAGGGTAGGACGTCCCGGGCGCAAGCCCGACTCACTGCTCGCCGACCGAGGCCACGACCACGACGTCTGCCGCGACCAGGTTCGCGAGCGAGGCATCATCCCGGCGATCACCCGCAGCGACACCCGGCGCGTCACGAGGCCGGGCACTTACCGTGGGTGATCGAGCGGAGCTTTGCGTGGCTGGGCAGCGTCACCCGGGACGTGGCTTTGGACGCCTCGCTGCGCAGCACGGCACCGCTCGTCGGCGCGGGTCTGGACTGCACCGTGGGCCCCGCCCGTGCTCACTGCGACCGCCGGCGAACGACCGGAAAAGACGCTGACGCGCGGCACGACAACCCCCGCCATGCGGACGGGCCCGGCCAGGCACCGCCGCCCGCGCCTCACCCGGCAGGCTCTGCCCGGCTGGCGCGCCCGGGCCGGCCGGGTCACCCTGGCTGCCAAGCGGGAAGGCGAATTCCGCGGCGCATCCGGGCGCTGGCCCGCGCCCAGGGGCTCACCTACGCTTGACACCAGCCCCAAAAATGCGCCGACGATCACGAAACAGCAACGTGCAGACGAAAGGTCGGGATTGCCGTGGCAACGCCGAATCCTGCCCGTATCAAAGTGGTCATCGCCGACGATCACCCGCTGTTCCGAGAAGGAATCTCACGCGCGCTGCAACTCAGTGGATTCATCGACGTGGCCGCCGAGGCGGAAAACGGCCGTGACGCCCTGGACATCATCCGCCGCGAGGAACCGGACGTCGCCGTACTCGACCTGCGCATGCCCGAACTCGACGGAATCACCGTCCTCCACGCCCTGGTCCGCGACCACATCCCCACACGCGTCCTCCTGCTCACCGCCTTCACCGACAGCGCCTCCGTCTATCGCGCCCTCGAAGAAGGAGCGGCGGGATTCCTCACCAAGGACAGCAAACGCTCCGAAGTCGTCGAAGCGGTACGCGCCATCTCCCGCGGCCAGACCGTCGTACCCCCCGAAATCACGGGCGGACTCGCCGACGAGATCCGCATGAGGCGCACCCACAACGCCCCCACCCTCAGCGAACGCGAACAACAAGTCCTCAACGGAATCGCCCGCGGACTCAGCATCCCCCAAATCGCCCAGGAACTCTTCCTCGGCACCAGCACCGTCAAAACACACACGCAGCGCCTCTACGAAAAACTCAACGTGTCCGACCGCGCCGCAGCCGTCGCCGAAGCCATGCGACGCGGCCTCCTCGAATAGCCGCCCCTCACCGGCTTCAGACCACCACCGCTCCGGGCTGTCGCTTCCCAGCGCGCGCATGGCGCCCAAGCGATCGGCCCGCCGGCCAAACGCCCCCGTGTCCCCTTTGATGCGTAGAGAAGGTTGTGCAGGGGTGAGCAGACGCTCCCCAGCCGCACCCACCGATCAGCTCACCAGCCGTACCCACCGATCAGTGGATGCCCGTCCCCTCAAGCGGGGCAAGACTGGATCACACCCCGGCCACTGAGGGACACAAGGGCAAGCCCACGCCGCTGCCCCGATCCCGACCGCCGGGAAGCATCAAGCACGCGCCCTGGGTCGTTCACTGCCGTACGCCCCGAGACGCCCAAACGCAGCGCCTGGCGACACCGCGCAGCCACCCCCGCAAGCCGGCCCGAGGAGAAGCAGCATGCACGAGCACACCTCCAGCGAAATCCCCGGGCGCACGACGAGCGATGCTCGGTTCAACAACCGTCTCCAGGCATGGCAGCCGATGACCGCTGTGTACGGAAGCTGGCCCCCGCCCGGGCGACGCAACGCCTACGCCTATGAATCCATGACGAACGGCAGGCGCGTCCTTGCCCATCTAACGGCGAATGGGCGGGCCTACCTGATATCCAGCACGGGAGACGACATTACGGCTGCCCATCCCGAGCTTGCCCATCTGCCCGGACTCGCAGGCGGCCGCGAGGCCGTGTTCGACGCCGAGGTGGTCACGCCCGATACGTCGGGGCACCCCACGTCACCACTCCTGCAAGCCATGACCACGCGAAGTGCCGAAGCCGGCGCACCGACTGTGTCATCCCAGCGGCAGCGCACCCACCTGGTGATATGCGACGTCCTGTATGCGGGGCGACCGCTTCTCCGGCTGCCCTACATCCAACGACGGGCACTGCTCGGACGACTCGTCCTGCCGGTTGAAGACGCCCGGATCGCTGTCTCCTCCTGCTGGCCGCAAGCCCTCGCGCACGAGCTCGCCACCACCGATCTCCGCCCCCACGGATACACCGGAATGATCGCCAAGCACCTCGCCAGCCCCTACCGGCCGGGATGCCGCAGCCAGGACTGGGTCACGACAGCTCCGGTGTAAGGCCGCACCAGGCCAGAACTCGGGACTCGCCGATCGGGCCGGGACACACCTTGCTCGGCTCTCCTGCTCTCCTGCTCTCCCGCTCGCCGGCACGTCTGCTCGCCACATGATCCGTGCGTGCCTGGCGGCCCACCACTCGGCGACTCCATCAGCCGCCGCTCGCCCCGCCGGGTACATACCCCGGTCGGGAGAACCGTCGTCGCCCCCGGGAGCCACGCGTCACGGAGTGCCCTGTCAGACAGACGGATGAGGGCTCTGTCACCGCCCTGAGCCCCCAGTTGGGGGACAGCGAGAGGCAGCCGCCGGCCCCATGATCGTGGAGTGAGCACCACCGTCACCGTGGTCGCGCCGCACACGCGATCCGTCCGCTCCTCCGAAGCGGAACGAGCGTGCTGCGGACCCGCGGTTTCCGGCTCTGGCCCCCTCTGGCCACCCTGTCCCACGCCGCGGCGGGACCTGGATACCCCGCGAACGCGCGGGGCGCGGGGACTGGGAAAGTAACGACAGGAAGCTGAAGCGCATGATGGCAGCGTTGGCATCACGCTCTGTGGAAGCGGCCTCTGTGGCAGCCGCGTGGTCTGGTCACGACACCCGGCTGATGGCCCTGGTGGGTCTGTCCGTCGCGCTGGTCGTCGTCCTCGTCAGCTGGGTGAAGCTGCACGCCTTCGTGGCGCTCATGCTGGGCGCCTTCACCGTCTCGGTGTTGTCGGGGGCGGGCGTCGAGAAGGCCGCGGATTCCTTCACCAGCGGGTTCGGCGCCACCACCGGGCAGGTGGGCGTGCTCATCGTCCTCGGTGCCGTGCTGGGGCGGCTGTTGGCGGACTGCGGCGGAATCGACCAACTGGTGTCGGCGCTGACCAAGCGGGTGGGGCCGAGACGGTTGCCGTGGGCCGTCACCGCGATCGCCTGCCTGGTGGGCCTGCCGATGTTCTTCGAGGTCGGCTTCGTGATGCTGGTGCCGCTGGTCCTGCAACTCGCCCGCCGTGCCGGTCAGCCCGTACTGCGGGTCGGTATCCCGGCGATGGCCGGCCTGGTGACCGTGCACGCCCTGGTGCCACCGCACCCCGGCGTGCTGGCCGCCATCACCGCGGTCCATGCCGACATCGGCCTCACGCTGCTCTACGGTCTGGTCGTCGCCGTCCCCTGCGCCGCCGTGGCCGGTCCCCTCTTCACCGCTTACGTCTGGCCGCGTGTCGCCGCGCACGTACCCGAGGCCGCGCTGGCGGCATTCACCACCAGCGCTCAGACGCCCGCCGCCGTCCCCGAGCCTGTTCACCGACGGACGCTGGTACCGGCCGCCGTGCCCGTGGCGCCCACAGCCACCGCCACCGCCTCCCGCCCGCCCGAGGAGACGACGTTCCAGGCCCCGCCTCCGAGCGAGGGACCGCAGCCGAGGAGCGGCAGACGCACACCGCGCTTCTCGGTCACCATCGGCACCGTCTTGCTGCCCGTGGCACTGATGATGCTCAAGGCCGCGTGCGGCACATTCCACCTCGGGCACGGGGCGGCTGGGACCGCGATCCAGTTCCTGGGCACTCCGGTGGTGGCCCTGCTGCTGGCCGTGCTCATCGCGCTGTTCGCCTTCGGCTGGGCCGTCGGCGCCTCACGCCAGCTGGTGCACCAGACACTGTCACGCTCCCTCACGCCGATCGCAGGCGTGCTGGTGATCGTCGGCGCGGGTGGCGGCTACTCCATGGCACTGCGCGATGCCGGTATCGACTCCGTGATCGGCCAAGCCGCCCAGGACCTGCACATCCCGCTCATCCTGCTGGCCTGGCTGGTAGCCGCCCTCATGCGCGCCGCGACCGGCTCCGGCACCGTGGCCACCATCGCCGCGGGCGGCATCGTCGCGCCCCTGGCACATGGCCTGAGCGGTCCGCACGCGGCCCTGCTCGCCCTCGCGCTGGGCTCCGGCGCGGTCTTCCTCGGCCATGTCAACGACGCCTCGTTCTGGATGTTCAAGGAATACCTCGGGCTGACCGTGGGCGGAACGCTTCGCACGTGGACCGTGTCCCACATGCTGCTGTCGCTGACCTCGCTGGGCGCCATCGTCCTGCTCAACACCTTCGCGACATGAGGGGTCGGTGTGTGCCCCCGACCCGACGGACCACGACCGGCACACACACTCGGCTACCCGTATCCGTCCGTCCGCCTCGAACACAGCCACTGGTTCTGTCGGCGAGGCCGGGATGGTCTCAGAGCTGTGTCACGGCCGCACGGACGATCCGCGTCATGGCCGCGGTATGCAGGCAGGCATCGACCTCCAGGACCCCGTAGTGAGAGCCATTGCGGAGTACGGCGATGCCTCCGCACGGCTCCTTGGCTCGTGGTGCGGTCCCTGTGGTGTTCAGGTCACCGTCGTAAGTACCCAGCCAGTTCGCGGTGATACCCGGAGCGACATCGATCGTGTGCGTGGGGCCGTAGACCCAGTGGCCGGCCGGTTCCTGCTGGCACGGCACTTCCTCCAACAGCAGGCGCTCGGTGAAGTTCTGGGCCAGTGAGGGGCTTCTCGCGTCGCCGGCGACTTCGCGCGCGACCTGAGTGTCGATGTTCACCGCCAGCGTGGGGTCGTCGACGTCCGTGTGCCTGGTCGTCATCAACCCGCGGAAGTATGCGTCCGGCCCGCCCAAGGTCTCGGCGAGGGTCTTCTCTCCGGCGCAGGCCGCGTTGGCGTACCTGCCGTCTCCGACACGGTCCCGCACGTAGATGTGCTGGGAGAACCCGACCTTTCCGAACTCGGCCGCTGCCACCAAGTGCCGGTCCGTCATGGGTCCATCGGCGGGCTTCGGAGTCGGGGAGCCGTTACCGGGCGGTGACGCCGCGGCGCCCGGCGTCACCGCCGGGGTGCCCGGAGCGGAGCGAGCGGGCAGGACGAACCGGCCGGTCAGCAGGCCGAGTCCGATGGCTACCGCCATGATGACGACGATCGTCCGAGCTCGCACGGCAGCACCTTCCGGCTCCAGGTCAAGCTGACGCTCGTTGAGAGCGAGGGGTCGGGGTGTCTCAGAAGCCGCCGCCGAGGCGGTCCCGCATGAAGCGGCGAGCCTGGTGGATGCGGTCCTTCACCGTGCCCAGGGGGGCGTCGGTGATCTCGGCGACCTGAAGGTAGGTCAGGTCGCCGAGATCGCGCAGCACGAAGGACTCCACCAGGGCGGGATGCCGCTCCTCGAGCGCGGCCAGCGACTCCATCAGGTCCAGGCGGGTCCCCGCGATGACGCTGGTCGTCCGGGGGTCGACACCCTCGGGAAGGACCGCATGGCTCTCCTCCGCGCGCCGGCGCATCGAACGGTACGTGGACCTGGCGGCGTTCGAGGCGATCACTGTCACCCACCCGAGGAACGAGCCCCGCCCGCTGTAGTCGTGCAGATGCGTGCTGATCGACAACAGGGCGTCCTGCGCGGCCTCTTCGGCGTCTGCGTGGTGCGGCAGGAACTTGGAGCAGCGGCGCATGACCGTGGGCCGAAGCTTGAGGAGGAGGCGGTCCAAGGACGCCCGGTCACCTGCCTGGGCAGACGCCACGAGCTGTGCCAGCTCATCCTCTTCGATCACGTGCTGTCCCCCCGTTCGCGTCCGACGTGGATCCCCACCCGGCCGCACCTCAGTTCCCGGCCCCGTCGGCTGAGGCAGAATGTTGCCACATGCAGAAGCTAGGTCGTTATCTCCTTGAGGACAGACTGGGAGCCGGTTCGTTCGCCACCGTCTGGAAGGCTTACGATCCCGAGCTGGACACGGATGTCGCGGTCAAGGTGCTGGCCGACAACTGGGCGTCGAACGCCGACGTACGACAACGGTTTCTGGCGGAGGCGAGGCTGCTCCGCAGGATCTCCAGCCCACGTGTCGTGCGAGTGCACGACGTCGGTGTCCAGGACGACCGGCCCTACTTCGTCATGGACTATGTCCGAGGCGGCACACTGGCCGAGAGGATCGGTCACTGCCGGCCCGCGGAGGCGCTCCATCTGGCGGCCGAGGCCGGATACGCCGTCCAGGTGCTCCATGACACGGGCGTCGTCCACCGCGACATCAAGCCGTCGAACCTCTTGCTGGACACCGGCCGCACGCCCGCTGCCGTACTGGTCGCGGACCTCGGCAGCGCGAAGCAACTGGCTGACGCGTCGGGGCTGACCGTGACCACGGGCACCCCCGCCTACATGGCGCCCGAGCAGGCCTTCCAGACCGGCGGGTTCGACGGTCGAGCCGACGTGTACGCCCTCGGTGTCGTCGCGTTCGAACTGCTCACGGGGCACAAGCCGTTCGGTGCGGGCGGTCGCGCAAACATTACGACGACAGAGCAGGCATCGACCTCAACGCTGCCCAAGGAGCTGGAGGTTCCGCAAGGCATCGACAGACTTCTTCGCGCTGCGCTGTCCGTAGAGCCTGAGGACCGACCGCCCACCGCGCAGGTGTTCGCGGATGCGCTGCTGTCACGCGGGCGAGAGGAGTGGGTGCCGACCGGTGCTTCGGGGCCGACACGCCTCGCTGTCTGGCTCGCGGCGGTCGTCGTGTTCCTGGTGACGGCGGTGGTGACCTGGTTGGTCCGCTGAGCCGGCATCATGACCGCGTCCGCACACCTGGCTGAGCGCGAAGCCGACCACCACCGTCGAATCGCGCCCACCGACGACGCGGGGGAGCCGATCGGCTGTCAGTCCAGCTCAAGGACGAGCTTGCCGACGTTCTCCCCACGGAAGAGCATCTGCAATGCCTCGGGGAAGTCGTCCACGCTCCCCCGCACCACATGTTCCTTGACCTTGATGCGTTCGGCCCCGATCCAGGCGGAGATGTCCTGTGCGGCCTGCGCGTAGCGGTCGGCGTAGTCGAAGACCACGAAGCCCTCCATCCGGGCGCGGCGGACCAGCAACGAGAGGTAGTTGGAGGGGCCCTTGACCGGCGTGGTGTTGTTGTACTGGCTGATCGCACCGCAGACCACGACACGCGCGTGCATCGCCAGCCGGGTCAGGGCGGCGTCGAGGATGTCCCCTCCCACGTTGTCGAAGTAGACGTCGATGCCGTCGGGGGCGTGGCGGCGCAGCGCTTTCCTGACGTCGTCGGCGCGGTAGTCGATCGCCGCGTCGAATCCCAGTTCATCGGTGAGCAGCTCACACTTCTCCTGCCCTCCGGCGATGCCCACGACCCGGCAGCCCTTGGCCTTCGCGATCTGGCCCGCGATGGTGCCGACCGCGCCGGCCGCCCCCGACACCACGACGGTCTCGCCCTCCTTGAGCGCTCCGACGTCCAGCAGGCCGAAATAGGCGGTCATGCCGGGCATGCCCAGCGCGCCCAGGTACGTGGAGGGCGGGGCGAGCGCGGTGTCGATCTTCAGGGCGCCCCTGCCGTCGGAGACCACGTGTTCCTGGACGCCGAACGTGCCGACCACGTGATCGCCCGGCTGGAAGTCGGGGTGGTTCGACGCGGTGACCTCGATGACCGATCCGGCGCGCATGACCTCACCGATGCCCACCGGCGGCAGGTAGGAGGGGCGGTCGTCCAGCCAGCCCCGCATGGCCGGGTCCAGGGAGATCACCGACGTACGGCCCGCGAACTGGCCCGGGCCCGGTTCGTCGACCGGGCCGGAACAGTGCTCCCAGTCCCCGGCCTTGACCTCGCCCGCAGGGCGGGCTGCCAGACGGACCTGCCGATTGCTCGCGGGCATCACGCACTCCTGTCGTTGACGGCTTCATCGCAGAATACCGACCAGTAGGTATGCAGGATGCGTGATGTTCACCACATGGTGCACCCGGGCGCCGAACAGATCGGTCGCCGGGCGGGACCGCTCAGGAGGACGACGCCTGCCGGCCAGTCCCGCTCCTGCGGTTCCGCTCGTCCAGCAGTCGCGCGGTCTGCTCGGACACCGGCGCGGCCAGCACCGCGGTGACCAGGTCGACCAGCCGGGAGGTGAACAACCGGTCGTCTCTGCGAGGGCGGAGGGCGGCCCTGGCGGCGAGCTCGGCATGGCAGAAGCGCATGGCGGTGAAGCGGGTGTGGAACACCGCCGTCGACTCCGGAGTCAGCAGCGGCTCCACCAGACGCCGCCAGGGATGGATGCTCGACCCCGGCCGCACGACGACCTCGACCACCGGCTCGGGGCGGTTGAGCAGCTCGGCCACGATCTGCAGGAACTCCCGCCCGCCGTCGGGATCGGCGAGTTTCGCGGCGGCCGGCAGCACCAGCGCCTCGGCGAGGGAGGGCAGATCGGCGGCGCCACTGTCCTCGTACTGCTGCAGCAGCACCTCCCGGCCGGCGTCCACCGCGGGAAGGTGTTTGTCGAGCACGGCCCGCAGCAGACCCGCGCGGTCGCCGAAGTGGTATTGCAGAGCCATCGCGTTGCGCTGGCCGGCGGAGCGCTTGATCTCGTTCAGCGACGCGCCGTCGACGCCCTTGGCTGCGAACAGAAGCTCGGCGGCGCGGATGAGCGCGGCGCGGGTGTCACCGCCCTTCCGGCTCCGCGGCGACGTGGCCTGCGTCTCATGTGCTGTCACGGATGCCCATGCTAGCGTCGCCCCGCCCGAAGTAATACGCCTGCATTAAATCTTGAGAAGCGCGTCTTGGCGCGCTGCGGGAGTCATCCAGTGAAGGCACTGACGTACCACGGCCCCCACGACATCCGTTACGAGGATGTGCCGGACGCGACCGTCACCAGTCCCACCGACGCGGTCGTCCGGGTCACCATGGCCGGCATCTGTGGCAGCGACCTGCACATCTACGGCGGCCACGGGTTCAGCCCGCAGACCGGCTACACACCGGGACACGAGTGCGTCGGCGTGGTCGTCGACACCGGCGACCGGGTCACCCGCTTCAAGCCCGGTGACCGTGTACTGGTGCCCGCCTCCGTCGGCTGCACCCTGTGCGGAACCTGCGCGAAGGGACTCACCGCCAGGTGCGAGCGGGCCCAGGCTCCGACGGACCTCTGCTACGGAGTGAGCCCGAACCTTCCGGGCAGTCAGGCCGAGGCCCTGGCGGTGCCCCATGCCGACATCAACCTGGTGCGCCTGCCCGAGGGCATCTCCGACGAGACCGCGATAGTCCTGACGGACAACGCTCCCACTGCCTGGTACGGCTGCCGCCGCGCCCGCATCCGGCCCGGCGAGACGGTTCTCGTCATCGGCCTGGGTCCCGTCGGCCTCATGGCCGCGCAATCCGCCTTCGCGATGGGTGCCGCACGTGTGCTGGGCGCGGACCTGGTGGCGGAGCGCCGTGCCTTCGCCGCCACCCTGGGCGTCGAACCGGTCGAGGGCGAGGACGCGCGAACGGCCGTACGGGAGATGACCGCAGGGCGCGGACCGGACGCCGTGGTGGAGGCAGTGGGCTCGGACGCCACCGTCGACCTGGCTCTCAAAGCCGTCCGGCAGGCAGGACGGGTCAGCGTCGTCGGCGTCAGCCAGAGCAAGGCATTCCCCTTCCACATGGGCCTTGCCCAGATCAAGGAGCTGGAGTTCGCCATCGGGCTCTGCTCGATCCATTACGAACTCCCCGCCCTCATCCCCCTCGCGCAGGCCGGCCGGATCACACCGGAGGCCGTGATCTCCCACCGCTTCCCGCTCTCCCAGGGGCCCGCAGCGTACGAACTGTTCAACAGCCGCGCCGCCGGCGTCCGCAAGATTCTTCTCGATCCCGAAACGTGACCGCAGCGGCCTTACCGGCATTCCAACCAGTCGGTATGGTGCGCCGCCTGAAGCACTCCTCCCCGTTCACACCCACGGGTCCGAGCCGTAGTGGAAGGCCAGGCGATGACGTACGCCGACGAGAACCAGTACCCGCCCTCAGGACCGACGGGATGGCCACCGCCCCGCACCCAGGCCCCGTCGTACGGAGTCGACGCCCCCGGACATGACTGGTACGGGCAGGTCACCCGGGAAGAGCCGTATGCGCACCAGGCTCCTCAGCACCATGCGGACCTGGCCGCCCTCCGCTCGGCCTACCGCCTGCTCCGCCGGCTCTCCACGATCGCCGCACTCGGCTCCTTCGTGGTGTACGTGGCGCTGTCCTGCGGGGCGCCGGGCCTGATGGGATCCAGGATCGCCGGGGAGCTGAGCCTGGGAATGGCCCTGGGAGTCCTCCAACTCGTCGTCACCTTCGCGGCGGTCTTCTGGTACGGACGCAGCGCGCGACGCTCGGTGGATCCGCTGGCCCAGGCTGTCCGCGACCGTGCGGTCCCCGCCGGCCGGAACGGGGGAATGGCGCGATGAACAACTTCAGCTCCGGGACGCAGGCCATCGTCCTCATCCTGTTCACCACCCTGGTCACCGTCACGCTGCTCATGTGCGTGGTGGCGGGCCCGGACCGCGACGACCTGGAGAACTTCTACACCGGCTACCTGAAGCTCACCCCGCTCAAGAACGGCCTGGCCATCGCGGGCGACTACATCTCGGCCGCCACCGTGCTGAGCACCACCGGCATCGTCGCGCTCGCCGGGTACGACGGCTACGTCCTCGCGGTCAGCACCGCCCTGTCGCTGGTCCTGCTGATGTTCCTGCTGGCCGAACCCCTGCGGAACGCCGGCAAGTTCACCATGGGCGACGTCCTGGCCCGCACCATGCCCGGGCGGGCCGTGCGCGTCGCCGCCTGCGTGGTGACGCTTGCCGCGACCCTGCCCTTCCTGGTCGTCCAGCTCTCCGGTGCCGGGTCGCTGCTCACCTTCATCCTGGACCTCCCGCACGTGGCGGGCGCCAGGACGGTGTGCATCGTCATCGTCGGGAGCCTGATGATCATTTACGCGGCCCTCGGCGGCATGCGGGGCACGGCGCTCATACAGATGATCAAGATCGTGCTCCTGCTCGGCACCAGCGTGCTCGTCGCCGCCCTCGTCCTGCACCGCTTCGACTGGAGCCCGGGCGAGCTGCTCAAGGCGGCTCAGCACGGCAGCGGCGCGGGCCCCGCCTTCCTGCAGCAGGGCCTCGAACTCGGCACCTCGACCGGTGATCGGCTGGACTTCATCGGTCTGCAGATCACCGTGGTCCTCGGCGTGGCCTGCCTGCCCCACATCACGATGCGTCTGTACTCCGCGCAGGACGCGCCGGCCGTGCGTCGCTCCATGTCGTGGGCGGTCGGCACGGTCACCGCGTTCTGCCTGCTCGTGATCGTCATGGGTACGGGCGCGGCGGCGCTGGTGGGATCGCGGTACATCACGGCGGCCGACCCGCAGGGCAGGACGTCGGTGCTCATGCTGTCGCAGATGCTCGGCGGGGCACCCGGCTCCGTGGGCACGACGATCCTCTACTCGGCCGTGGCGGGCATGGTCTTCATCACGCTGCTGTCATCGGTAGCGGGAATGACCCTGGCCGCGGCCTCGTCGCTCGCCCACGACCTGTTCGCGCATGCGGTGCGACGAGGACAGGCACAGCCGCGTACGGAGATGACGGTGGCGGTGTGGACGAGCGTGGCCGTGGGAATCGTCGCCATCGGGCTCTCCATCCAGGTCGAGAACTGGAACGTGGGGGTGCTGACCACGCTGGCCTTCTGCATCGGGGCGTCGGCGGTGGCTCCCGCGCTCACCTACTCCCTGTTCTGGCGAGGATTCACGCGCACCGGCCTGCTCGCCACCCTCTACGGCGGAGCGGCCTGCGCCCTGCTGCTGCTCCTCTTCTCCAAGGCCGTTTCGGGCACGCCGGCCGCCGTCTTCCCGCACGCCCACTTCGACCTGTTCCCCATGCAGTCCACCGGACTGGTCTCCGTCCCGTTCGGCTATCTGGCGGGCTGGCTCGGCAGCTGTCTTGACCACCGGCGCCGCACCTCCGCGGCCCGCGAGCACCGGCGGCTGTACGAGGAGAGCGAGGCGCGTCTGCTGGCCGCCGCCGAATGACCAAGCGGCGGGCGGACCACGCGGGCTGCCCCGGTGCCGTGGCGGCAGTCCCCCAGGTCCCGGACAGTCAGGCGAGCGTGCCGGCCAGTGGGTGTTCGGTCCGCACGGTCCTCCCCTCGCGATCAGCCGCCGGGCCGCCGGCGTAACGGTAGACGCCGGTGACCAGTTCACCGACGATCAACTCGATGGTGAACGCCAGGTGCTCCAGACCCCGTTCGGTTGACTTGGCCGAGGTCAGTGCCCGGGCGCGCGCCGCGTCGACGGGCTGCTCGCCGGTTCCGTCTGCTGATGCCCTGTACGGCTATGGAAACCCGGTGGGGAGGCGCGGTCAGGCCTGCCGCGCGGCAGGGTGCGGCGGAGTCCTCAGCTCGCGTGCCGCCAGGGCCCAGCTGAGCTCCACCACGGTGTCCGGAGCGTCCAGGCTCGTGCCGGTCAGCTCCTCGAAACGACGCAGCCGGTAGCGGACGGTGTTGACATGGACGTGTGCGCCACGGGCGACGTCGCGGATCTGCCGGCCGTTCTCCAGGTAGCCCCGCACCGACTCCTCGATGAGCGCACCGAACTCCCCCTCCGCCTCCAGGGGGCGCAGATAGCGGTCGAGCAGCAACTCGGCGAGGTCCGGTTCCGCGACGACGGCCACCCGCCAGGACAGGTCGCCGAGCTCGTACACGCCGTGCAGACCGTACGCACGGGCGGCCTCCAGCAGCCTGCCTGCGGCACGGAAGGAGCGGTGCGCCGCGGCCAGGTCCGTCGGCGGGCCGAGCCCCGCCGTCACCTGCAGTTCACCGGTCTCCGGCTTTTCCTCGACGAGTCCGACGACCGCCTCGTCCAGCACGGTGACCAGCGTGCCCCGGCCGTTCCTGCGGCCGTGGGGCCCCAGGGAGCGTTCCAGCGCGTCCGCACCCATGTCGCCGTTCGGGACGGCTCGGATGGCCCGGTACCGCCGCGACGGGTCCAGACCGTACATCGCCGCGCCGCTCTGGATCTCCGCCGCGCTCAGCGTCCCGTAGAGCAGTCCTCGCAGGAAGTCGGCGCGGCGGCGGGCGTCGAGCAGGGCGGAGGCGACCTCCGCCTGCCGGTGGACGGCCGCGATCTGCAGGCTCGCGACGTCCGCCAGCTCCCACAGGCACTTGGTGCGGTCGACGACGAGGACCGGGTCCAGCCCGCGTTCGGTCGCCTCGGCGAGGAACAGGTCCCGTATCGCGCTCAGCGCCCGGCGGAAGGCGCGGAGCCCGTCTCCGAGCGGCACGCCTCGGGCGACCCGGTCCCAGGCCACGTCGGCTTCGTGGAAGTCCTCCGGCGCGGGAACCGTCCCCTCCCGCAGCACCCCGACAGCCCGCTGGAAGTGGCGGTGCCAGATCTGATCCAGAAGTTCCCTTGGGACCACCCGGTAGGACGGGACGTGGTTCATCAGATCCTCGTGCAAACGCCCGCCCACGTGCCCCTGCTGCACGGCCATCGCGGCGACGACCCGTTCGAGGGGCGCCGCCGCACCGGGCTGTCCGGGCATGGTCCTCACCTCCGCCTCCGGCACCGGCCGTTGTCCAACGGAACAATACGACGGCCTCCCCCCTTGGCCGGGGAGCCGTCGACAACCCCCCTGCCCCGGAAGCACAGTGGGACGGCCGCGGAAGGAACCCACCGGCGCACACAGCAAGGCGCCGATCGACCGTGCCCAGCCCCGCCCCCGTACCACCACCCCACCTGACGAACCGTGCGGAGACCGCCATGTCCGACGAGCACCATCACCGCCCCGACCGAGCCGCCGCCGACACCGGCCCACGCCTCGCTCCCCTGCCCGAGGACGACTGGGACCCGGCCACCCGGGAGCTGCTCGCCGCGGTCCCCCGGGACGCCGACGGCCACCTCGCCCGCGTCTTCACCACCTTGGTGCGGCACCCCGGCCTCTTCCAGCACTTCCTGCCGTTCGGCAGCCATCTGCTGCGCGACGGCCGTCTTCCGGACCGGACCCGTGAACTGCTGATCCTGCGCACCGCGTACCACACCCGGGCCGCTTACGAATGGGGGCGGCACGCACCGCTGGCCAGGGCCGCCGGGATCACCGACGAGGAGATCCGGCGGGTCGGCGCGGGCCCGGACGCCCAGGGGTGGACGCCGGCCGACGCCCTTCTGCTGCGTGCCGCCGACGAACTGCACCGGGACGCACGTCTGTCCGCGGCCACCTGGTCCGCGCTCGCCGCCGACCACGACGAGGCCCAGCTGATCGAAATCACGATGCTCGTGGGGCAGTACCACATGGTCGCGTTCTTCCTGAACTCCGCCGGTACCCGGCTGGAGCCCGGATACGCGACGGAGACCCTGCCCGCGCCCGGCGGTTCCGGTGCGGACCCGGCCGAAGGGGCGGACGGCGATGCCTGAGCCCCGGACCCACGCGCCCCGCCGAGGGGGCCTCCTGACCGGCCGTAACGTCCTGGTCATCGGTGCAGGCACCCGTGCCTCCGGCGATCCCAAGGCGCCCGTGGGCAACGGGCGGGCGGTGGCCGTGCTCGCCGCCCGTGAGGGAGCGTCCGTGGCCTGCGCCGACGTCTCCGCCTCCGCCGCGGCGGCCACCGCCGCCCTGGTCCGTGAGGAGGGCGCCCGTGGCCTCACCCTGGTCGGTGACGCCACGGACCCCGGCCGGTGCTCCGCCATGGTCGCCGAGGCCCTGAGCGAACTCGGTTCGCTCGACGCGGTGGTGGTCAACGTCGGCATCGGTCTCGGCGCGGGCCTGGCGGACACCTCACCACAGCAGTGGGAGCGTGTTCTCTCGCTCAATTTGAGCGCCCCCTTCCTCGCCGCCAAGTACGGACTGCCCGCGCTCGCCGACGGCGGATCGATCGTCTTCGTCGGCTCCGTGGCCGGGCTGCGCGCGGCCACCGACTCGCCCGCGTACGACAGTTCCAAGGCGGGCCTGTTCGGTCTCACCCGTCATGTCGCCAAGGAGGGCGGGCCGCGCGGGATCCGCGCCAACCTGGTCGTCCCGGGCCTGATCGACACCCCGATGGGCCGCGAGGCGTCGTCCCGGCGGCCCTCTCGGTCCGCTTCGTCCGGCCGTATACCGCTGGGGCGCCAGGGCACCGCCTGGGAGGTGGCCGAAGCCGTCGCCTTCCTGCTGTCCGACCGCGCCTCCTACATCACCGGGCAGAACCTGGTGGTGGACGGAGGGTTGACCGCCGTGTGAGCGCTCCAGGCTCCGAGGACCGGGGGGAGGACGGTCCCCAGAGGTCAGGACATCGACCGGGGACCGCCCTCGCCGGCTCACTTCGCCAGTGGGCCGGACTTGCTGCTGGACACCGCGCCGGAGTGTTCACCGAGCGCGGGTACACCGACGCCGGCCTCACCGAGATCGCGGCGCGCTCCGGCATCCCCGCAGGCTCAGTCTTCCAGCACTACGGCGGAATGCGATGCCTCTACCCGGGCGGTACCGAGTGTCATGGGGCAGGCGGGTCAGCGGTGACCGGGAAACCGCAGGGCATTCGCCCAGAGCCGGGTGACCGTGGACACCAGTTCCTCGAAGTCCGCCGGCTTGGCTTCGTCCTGCCCCTCGGAGAGCACGAAGGCGTTGTAGGCCATGACGCTGACCATGCCCGACAGCGCACGGGAGGCCATCATGGGATCGATCCCGCGGTCTGCGACGGCCCGCGCCTGCAGGTCGGCGATGCCGCGGGCGTTGCGGCGGATGAACGCGTCCGCGCGCCGGCTTCGGAACTCGCGGAACTCCGGCTCCACCTGTGCGACCTGCTCGAGCAGTGCCATCAGCTTCGCGTTGCGTTTGTATGCCTCGAGATACGCGCGGTTGCTCGCCTCGAGGACCGCATAGGGATCGTCGTCACCCTCCACCCGGCCCATGCCGGGGTGCATCATGTCCTCCTGCGCCTCCAGCAGGACAGCGGCAAGCACCTCTTCCTTGTTGCCGAAGTAGGTGTAGAAGGATCCCGCCGCGCATCGGGCCTCTTTGGTGATGTCGGTGAGGCGGGTGACGAGGTAGCCGTCCCGTTCGAACACCTTGCGCGCGGCTCTCAGCAGAGCGGCCCGCGTCCTCGCTCCGCGCTGCGTGGTCGGCGGCTCGCGAAGGTGAGACAGGGGCGCCACGGGCGGCGCCTGCTCGCTGTCGCTCTCCTCGGGCGCACGGGTGTCCACTCGGGAACTGTACTTGAATCCGACGCCATGGTCATAAAGGCCCCGCGTGGAATCCCGAGGCAGGCCACCACGAACTCGGGCACGGACGACGTCGCGCGCAGTACCCGGTCCACGGGGGCCGGTCCGCGGCGGCCAAGGCGCCCGCGTTCCGCGGACTCGCGTCGCCCGACTGACCGTAGGTCCACCGGTCCCTGCCGCCACGCAGCGCGGCGCAGTGCGGTGTCCGCCGCGCCGGCTGGTCCACCTGGGCCGGCCCCGACATCGCACGTCGTAGGCCGTACCCGTGGCCGTGGGTGCGTGGACCGGTCAGGCGGTGATGCCGAAGCGTTCGGCGAGTTGGCGGCGACTGTCGGCGGCACTGGTGTGCAGCACGCCCCGGATGCCGAGCCGCGCCGCTCCGTCGAGGTTCTGCTGCAGGTCGTCGATCATGACCGCCTCCTCGGGGTCGACGCCGAGGCGTTCACATGCGAGGGCGTAGATCCGCCTGGACGGCTTGCGGATCCCGACCTCGGCGGAGATGACGACCGCATCGGCGACAGCGGTGAGGTCGACGCCGTCGTACGTTCCGGTGCCGAACGAATTCGACACCAGCGCCACAGGACGGCCGGCGGCCCGAAGACCGCCGAGCAGCGCGAGCATGTCCCGGTCGATCGACATGCCCGCCTGCATCCGGGCGGTGAGCCCCTCGGCCGGTACGTCGGCCCCGTGGGCGCGCAGCCGTTGAGCGAAGCCTCGCTCGAAGGCTTCGGTGTCGATGCGGCCGCACTCGTGGTCGGCCAGGAGGGTACGGGACCGCTGGTCCCGGGCGAGGAGGTCCAGTGGCAGGCGCGGGTCCCCGCCCAGTGAGGCGCCGAAGTCGGTGAAGGCCCGCAACACACTGGAGGTGACGACGCCGCCGAAGTCCACCAGGACCGCTGTCGGAGGCTTCCCCATCAGAGGACCTCGAACAGTCCGGCTGCGCCCATTCCGCCGCCGACACACATCGAGATCACCACATACCGAACGCCACGGCGCTTGCCCTCGACAAGGGCATGCCCCACCAGGCGGGCACCGGTCATCCCGTACGGGTGACCGACCGATATCGCGCCGCCGTCGACGTTGAACCGCTCCGGGTCGATGTGCAGTTCGTCGCGGCAGTACAACGCCTGCGAAGCGAACGCCTCGTTGAGTTCCCACAGGCCGATGTCGTCGATGGTGAGGTTGTGCTGCTTCAGCAGCTTCGGAATGGCGAACACCGGACCGATGCCCATCTCGTCCGGCCCGCAACCGGCAACGGTCATGCCCCGGTAGAGGCCCAGCGGTTGCAGCCCACGGCGCTCGGCCTCCCGCGACTCCATCAACACCGACGCCGAAGCCCCGTCCGACAGTTGTGAGGAGTTGCCCGCCGTCACGCTGGAGTGGGCGCTCACCTGACCGTCCGGCAGCACCGGCCTCACCCCGGCCAGCCCCTCGAGCGTGGTCGACGCGCGGTTGCCCTCGTCACGGGTCAGGACGACCTCCTCGTCCCGCACCTCCCCGGACTGCTTGTCGAGCACCTTCTTGACGCTTTTCAGCGGGACGATCTCCTGCTCGAACCGGCCGGCCTCCTGCGCCGCGGCGGTGCGCCGCTGTGACAGCAGCGCGAACTCGTCCTGGCGTTCCCGGCTCACGCCGTAGCGTTCGGCGACGATCTCCGCCGTCTGCAACATCGGCATGTAGATGTCCGGCCGGTGCTCGACCAGCCAGGGATCCGCCGCGCGGTGGTTGTTCATGTGATCGTTCTGCACCAGGGAGATCGACTCGACCCCGCCGCCGACAGCGACCTGCATGCCGTCCGCGACGATCTGCTTGGCGGCCGTCGCCAGGGCCATCAGGCCCGACGAGCACTGCCGGTCGATCGTCATCCCCGGCACGGTGTCCGGAAGCCCCGCTCGGAGAGCGGCCTGGCGCGCGACGTTGAAACCGGAGGATCCCTGCTGCAGGGCGCAACCGAAGACGACGTCCTCGACCTCGCTGCCGTCCAGCCCCGCGCGCCGCACCGCGTGGTCCAGGGCGTGCGCGGCAAGTTCCTGCGCCTGGGTGTCGTTGAACGCGCCGCGGTACGCCTTGCCGATCGGCGTCCGCGCCGTCGAAACGATGACTGCTTCTCGCATGTCGCCTCACCACTTCTTGTCGGTCCGGTTCGACCGGGAGCCTCGTTATAGTTGAATCTGGCGTCATGTTCAACCAAGAGGGGCGCGCCGGCGGTCTTGACAGTGCAGACCCACGACCGGATGCTACCGACCAGTCGGTATGGACGGAAAGAGGGAACGTGGACGAGCTGAGCATCTCCACCGATGCGGGCGTGTTCGACGCGATCGCGGCCGGTCCGCCCGGCGGTCGTCCTGTGCTGTTGCTTCACGGCTTTCCCCAGACAGGGCAGGTGTGGCGACGGCAGCTCGCGGCGTTGGCCGCCCACGGCTACCGGGTGGTGGCACCGGACCAGCGCGGGTACTCCCCCGGCGTCCGCCCTCCGCGGCCCGAGGACTATCGCATGGGCCTCCTCGTCGACGACGTGGTCGCCATCACCGAGGAACTGGGCTGGGCGGCGTTCGACCTGGTCGGCCACGACTGGGGAGGCGCGGTCGCCTGGTGGACGGCGGACGCCCGTCCCGGTCGGATACGCACTCTGACCGTCGTCTCGACCCCGCACCCAGGAGCTCTGGCCACCACCCTGCGCACCGACGAGGATCAGCGCTCCCGCTCCCGCTACATGATCGACTGGCGCGAGACGCCCGCGACCGAAGAACGCATGCTCGCCCACGACGCCCAAGAGCTTCGCGCTCTCTACGCCGGGAAGGTCCCGCAGGACAGTGCCGAGGCCTACCTACGGCGCCTGTTCCAGCCGGGCGCGCTCACCGCGGCGCTGAACTGGTACCGGGTCGGCCGCCCCGACGGCGCGATCGGCGCCATCGACGTGCCCACGCTGTACGTCTGGAGCACGCAGGACAGCGCGTTCGGCCCGGCGGCCGCACAGGAGACCGCGCGGTGGGTCGACGGACCGTACCGGTTCGAGACCCTCCAGGGCGTCAGCCACTGGGTCCCCGAGGAGGCAGCGGAAACGCTGAATCACCTGCTGCTCGACCATCTGCGCACGCACGGCGAGTACTGAGCCGCAGCGCACACCCCGTTCATCGACTCTCCGAAGAGGTGACCCGTGAAGACAGCTCGCGCGGCCTGGCGCCGCCTGGAGCCCGTACACGCCATGATCTACTTCGTCCCCGAGGCACGGCGACGGTACGCGGAGCTCGGACTGAGCGCACGCGCCGGGTATTTCACCTCGCGGAGCGCAGCGTTCGGCCGCGCCTCCGCCGAGCTGATCACCTCGACCTTCTACAACTTCAACCCCTCTTTCGTACGGCAGGCGGTCGACGGGGCCTGGGACACGGCGACGCCCCAACAGGTGCTGGATGCGCGGTACGCAGCGGCGGGCGAGGCCCTGCGGCGGGCGGGAATCCACGAGCTGCCCGTCCTGGACGAGGTCCTGGCGCTGACCCGCCGGGCCGCCGAGGCGGCCTGCGAACACCCGCAGGGCCGCCCGCTGTTCGCCGCGCATGCCGCACTGCCCTGGCCGGAGGATCCGGTACTGCAGCTGTGGCACGCCCAGACGCTGCTCCGGGAGTTCCGGGGAGACGGGCACGTCACGTGTCTGGTGAGCGAGGGCGTAGGCGGCCTGGAGGCTCTGATCCTGCACGCCGCGACCGGGGAGATTCCCGTCGACTTCTTGAAGGCGAGCCGCGCGTGGCCCGAGAAGCAGTGGGCTGACGCCGAGGAAGAGCTGCGCAAGCTAGGTCTCCTCGACAGCGGCTCCCTCAGCTCGGAAGGCGTACTCCTGCGCCGGCACATCGAGGACCGCACCGACCGTCTGGCCCTGCCCGCCTACGCCGCGCTGGGTGAGGCCGCCTGTGAGCGTCTCGCCGAACTCTCCGGCCCCGTCGGCGGCACCGTGCTCGATGCCGGACTTCTCAAGGTCGGCTGATCGGGCGAGGCCGGGCGGACGATGTCGCTTGGCCGGATACGTCAACAATCTGTCATTGCAGTCAGCGCGGCTCTCGATACAGGCTGTGACCATGCCGAAGCAAGGTGTTGGATGCGCCCACCCTGGCGACTTCGTCGGTGCCGTCGCCGTTCGCCGGCACGGGGGACGGGCCTGAGCCATGGACATTCCCGTGTCGCACCAACTCGCCCTGAACGAGAGCCCTTATCCCCCGCTGCCCTCGGTACGCGAGGCGATGCAGCGGGCCGTCGCACAGGCCCACCGGTACCCGCAGTTCCACCCCGAAGACCTCATCGAGCGGATCGCCGCGTGGTGCCGGGTGACCCCCGACCGCGTCGCGGTCGGCAGCGGATCGGTCGGCGTGGCCCTGCAGTTGTTCCGGGCAGCGGTCCAGCCCGGTGACTCCGTGGCGTACGCCTGGCGCACGTTCGACGCCTATCCGCTCCTGGCCGCCATGGTCGGTGCTCGGCCTGTCCCCGTGCCCCTGTCGCCGGACGGGCACCAGGACTTGGGCGCCCTGCTCGCGGCGACCGACCACCGCACACGGGTGGTGGTGCTGTGCAATCCGCACAACCCGACCGGAAGCCTCATCGCCGCCGACGCGCTGTCGGCGTTCCTGCGCCAGGTCCCCCGACACGTCACCGTGCTGCTCGACGAGGCGTACGTGGAGTTCGCCCGCGACACCGACGTGCCGGACACACCGGCACTCCTGGACGCACACCCCAACTTGCTGGTCCTGCGCACCTTCTCCAAGGCCTACGGCCTCGCCGCTCTGCGGGTCGGGTACGGACTCGGCTCCCCCGGCCTGGTGGAGCGGATCCGCCGGCAACAACTGCCCTTCGGAATCAACGCGGTGGCGACAGCCGCGGTGAAAGCCTCACTGCGAGCCGAAAGCGAGCTTCGCATGCGCGTCGACAGCATCGTCGCCGAACGCGAACGGCTTCGGCACGAACTCGTGTCCCTCGGCTGGCGCGTACGCCCCAGCCACGCCAATTCCCTCTGGCTCGCCACGCCCGATCCGATCGACGAGGGCGCCACAGCACTCACCGAGGCCGGTGTCCAGGCGCGCCATTACCCCGGCGAGGGACTCCGGCTCACCGTCGGCAACCGGAACGCCAACGACACCGTGGTGACCGTGCTGGCGGGACTGCGCGCGCACCAGAGTGCATCGCGAACCTGAAGCGCACCACTGCGGCGGCCGGGCAGGCGAAGGCCGGAGGCATCCGCACTCCAGCGATGCGCCGGCAGCAGCGGTGCGTTCCCGGGCGGAACGGCGGAGTGCGCTCGGGCGGTTTCCGACCGGAGTGTCAGCCGGAGACCACCTTCGGCCAGCCTTCGATGACGGTCTTCCTCGCCTGCTCCAGTTGCGCCTCCGTCGGGAACTGCGGCGTTCCCTCGACCGTCGGAAGTCGTGCGGCGGCGGCCTGGTCGAGAGTGCCGTCCTGTCTCATGACGTCCATGAGCACCGGGCGGGCGTAGGAGCGCAGCCGAAGGTTCTGGCCCTCTGGGCTGAAGAGATACTCCTGCCACAGACGGGCAGCCGCCGGGTGCGGGGCGTCCTTGTTGATCGCCAGTGCGAAGTACTGGGCGAAGCTGCCGTCGAAGGGGATCGCGACCTGCCAGTTCACGCCTTTGCCGCGGAGTTGGTCGGCGTAGTGCAGGTTGATGTAGCCCCAGTTGATGCTGATGGGGGTACGGCCGTCCTCGACCGTTGTCAGGTCGGACCTGAGCGGGTTGAGATTCCCGTTCTTCTTGAGTTTGGCGAAGAAGTCGAGGCCTGGCTGGACGTCCGCGAACGACCCGCCGTTGGCGAGCGCGGCGGCGTAGACGCTGGCGAAGGCGGTGGCGGATCGGGTGGGGTCGCCTTCCAGCGCGACCTTGCCTTTGTAGGCGGGCTTCAGCAGGTCGGCGAAGGTCTTCGGACAGGGATCGACCCGGTTGGCGTCGCAGCCGATGGAGATGTAGCCCCCGTAGTTGTTGGTCCAGCGGGCCTCGGAGTCCTTCTGGTTGTCGGGGATCGAGTCATAGGGGACGACCTTGTAGGGCGCGAGCAGATTCTGCGCCGCCGCGTTCCGTGCGAACGTGTCTCCCACGTCGATCACGTCGGGGGCCGTCGGCCGGTTGCCCCGTTTCCGAAGGGCGTCGATCTCGTCCTCGCTGTGGCCCAGCGGATTCTCGACCGTGACCTTGATCCCGTACTTCTTGTGGAAGCCGTCGATCAGGCCGCCGTAGTCGGCCCAGTCACGCGGCAGCGCGATCGCCCGGAGCGTGCCCTCCCGCTTCGCTGCGGCGATCAGCGCGCGCATGCCGCCCGCGTTCTCGGCTGAGGTGGCCACCGACGGCTTCGCGAGTGTGGTGGTCGGTGGGTTCTCGCAAGCGCTCAGACCCAGTGCCGCCAAAGCGAAGCAGCCGAGGACGGCCGCTGCTCGGGCACGGGGTGTGGTCACGACTGCTCCACCTGGGCGATGTGCTTGTCACCGGAGGATGTGTGTTTGGTACAGGGCGCTTCGGGCCACGGCGGCAGCATCCGGTGCCGCGGTGGCCGGTCCGGACCGTTCGGCGGCTCTCGCAGGCCGGGGGTCCGCGCGCCGGCGAAGGGGTCGTCGAGGTCAGGGTACCCGGCCGCCTCGGCGCTGGAATCCCGTCCGGAGGGCCACGCCGCCTGTCTCTCCCCGGCGGAAGGGGAGGAACCCGTGTCTTTCACAGTTCCGTGTCGTCCCATTGGCCGAGCAGGATCTCGTCGAGTCCCTCCGTCTCCGGCGTGACGCCCTCGTGGAGGGTCTGTTCCGCCCAGATGACCTTGCCGGTGGGGTTGTAGCGGGTCCCCCAGCGTTCGGCGAACCGGGCGACCAGCAAGAGCCCGCGACCACCCTCGTCGGTGACTTCCGCCCGGCGCAGACGGGGCGAAGTGCTGCTGCCGTCCGAGACCTCGAAGATCAGGGCGCCTGCGGCCGGGCCGTTCATCGACACCGTCCGGAGCAGCCGGACCCCGATGGGTTCGGTGCCGTAGCGGATGGCGTTGGTGATCAGTTCGCTGAGGATGAGTTCGGCGGTGAAGGCCACGTGCTCCAGGCCCCACTCCGTGAGCCGGCGGGCGCAGGCGGCGCGGACCGGGGCCACCGCCGCCGGGTCCTGGGGCACGTCCCACTCGGCGATCTGCGCCGGCCCGAGCCGTCGTGTGCGGGCCACCAGGAGGGCGATGTCATCCCGGGGCCGGTCGGACAGCATGGCCTCCATCACCGCCGCGCAGGTGGCCTCCGGTGTTCGCTCGGGCCCTGTCAGGGCATCGCGAAGGAACTCCAGACCGACGTCGAGGTCTCGGGTGCGGTCCTCGACCAGTCCGTCGGTGTAGAGCACCAGCCGGGAACCCTCGGGCACGGTGAGCTCGGCGGTCTCGACGGGCAGGCCGGCGCCGAGCCCCAGCGGCGGGGACACGGGCAACCGGGGGAAGTCGACGGTCCCCTCGGGCCGTACGACCGCCGGTCCCGGATGACCGGCGGTGGCGAGGACCAGTTGCCCGGAGGTGGGGTCGTAGACGCAGTACTGGCAGGTCGCGCCGGTGATCATCCCGTGCCCGTCCCCGGCGACGGCCTCCTCGGCGTCGATCTGGGCCACCAACTCGTCCAGTCGGCCCAGCAGCTCCTCCACGGGCATGTCCAGGACGGCGAAGTTGTGTACGGCGGTGCGCAGCCGGCCCATGGTCGCCGCGGCGTGCAGACCGTGACCGACGACATCGCCCACGACCAGCGCCACCCGGGTGCCGGACAGCGGGATCACGTCGAACCAGTCCCCGCCCACCCCGGCCTGGGCCGGCAGGTAGCGGTAGGCCACGTCGAGGGCGGACTGCTCGGGCACCCCGCGCGGCAGCAGGCTGTGCTGCAGGGTGACGGCCAGGGCATGTTCGCGGGTGTAGCGGCGGGCGTTGTCGATGCACACCGCTGCCCGAGAGGCCAGCTCCTCGGCGAAGGAGGTGTCCTCTTTCTCGAAGGGCGCGGAGACCTTCGCGCGCCAGAAGTCCACCACTCCCAGCACCACGCCACGGGCGCGCAATGGAACCACGAGCAGGGAGTGGATGCCCTGGTCGAGGATCCGCCGGGTCTGTTCGGGGTGCTGGGCCCGCCAGCCGTCGGAGGCGCTCAGGTCCCCGACCAGGACCGGGCGGCCCTCGGTCATCGTCACGGAGACGGGGTGGTCCGGGACGAACCGGATCAGGTCGCCGACGGGGCGGAGAAGATCGTCCGCGTCCGGGCCGGCGACGGCGCTGCGGCGCAACTCGGTGGTCACGGCGGTCGCACCGGGGGGCTCCTCGCCGCGCAGGACCTGTTCGAGCAGTTCGACGGTGACGATGTCGGCGAACCGGGGCACCGCCACCTCGGCCAGCTCCTCGGCCGTGCGCTTCACATCCAGCGTGGTGCCGATCTGCAGTCCGGCGTCGTAGAGGAGTCTCAGCCGTTCGCGCGCCACGTCGGCCCGGCCGGTCAGGGCCCGGAGCTCGGTGGTGTCACGGAGCGTTGCCACACTTCCGACGGGTCCGTGCGGTGCGGTGAGCCGCTTGTTGACCGCGAGCAGCCGGCCTGCCGCCAGGTACACCTCGTCGGTGGCCTGGCGGTCGGAGGCCAGCAGCCCGGCGAGGTCCTCCTCCAGCCCCAGATCGGTGATGTGTCGCCGCTCCGCGTCCGTCGGCAGTTCCAGCAGCCGCCGTGCCTCGTCGTTGGCCAGCAGCAGCCGGCCGTCACCGCCGACGATCAGCACTCCTTCCCGTACCGCGTGCAGCACCGCGTCGTGGTGCTCGTACATACCGGCCATCTCGGTCGCCCCGAGGCCATGGGTCTGGCGCCGCAACCGCCGGCTGACCAGGCCCGACCCGCCTGCCGCGATGGCGAGGGCCGCGGCGGCGCCGCCGAAGAGGACCGGCAGCTGCCGGTTCACCCTGTGCTCCACGGTCTCCACCGGTACGGGCACGGAGACGATGGCGATGACCGATCCGTCAGGATCCCTGACGGGAACCGCCGAGATCACGGAGAGCCCCAAGGACCCCTTGAAGGTACTCGTGAACGGTTTGCCGCTCGCGGCCGCCGCGTAAGGACCGATGACGCGTTTCCCGATCTGACGCGGGTCGCTGTGCGTGAGGGTGATGCCGTCCAGCCCGTACACGATGATGGCGTCGACGCCTGCGGCCTTGCGGGCCACCTCGGCGTGCGGCTGCAACACCGCGGACGGATGCGCGCTGTGCAGCGCCGCCACGGTCCCCGGGGCGTTCGCGAACGTCTGCGCGGTGGCGAGCGTCCGCTGGCGGGCGTCCGTCATGACGTCGCCTCGAGCCTGTACCACGAGCACCACCAGGGTGGCCGCGACGAGCAGCAGTACGACCGCCAGCTGCAGCAGGAAGACCTGTCCGGCGAGGCTGTGCACGCTCAGCAGTGAGCCGGTCCGCCGCTCCCCTCCCCCCGGGCGTGGCCGATCGGCCCGATGAGTCCTCCCGGACGCACGAGACGCATCACGCCCAGGTTGACCCGAAACTGCGCTCATACCCCCTTTGTATCGTTTCTGGACAGCCGACCACCATGTGACCGGCGCCGGCCGGTCGAAGCAGCGCGTCCAGGGCGCGGGACCGTCCTCGGCCGCCTCACCGGGCACCTTCCCACCGGTGGCCCCGCGGTCCGGGAGTCATGCCCCGCACGGCGGCGCGAAGTGCTCGCCGTCCGTTCGCCCGTGCGGCGGCCGGTCGGCACACCCGTGCGGACTCCGTGGCCGTCGGGAACGACATGACCCAGGTTCAACCAGTCGCAGCTGACAACCAGCGACCGGCTACCTTCGCAGGTGGGAACCGGCTCCGTGGCACCCTGCCGCTGACGGCATGTCACGACACAACGCGTCCTGGTGGGACTGCGCCGCAGCCCCGACGAATACGACGAGACAGACCAGGAGGGCCATGATGCACTGGCTGACGACCGTCACGACGGCCCCGGCCCGCGCGGCGATCGCGGTCGCCACGAGGGCGATGGCTCCGACTCCACCGGCGGCGGCCAGGTACCCCCACAGCGAGTCGGCCTTCACGGTCGTGTCCGGGTCCAGGTTGAAGCCGGACAGGAACCACAGTCCGAAGATCACCACCAGGGCGAGCAGCTCCAGGAGCACCAAACCGCACCCCGCACCTATGTCGGCGCCTCGGTCGGCTTGATGGCGCGGCTGGGGGCCGGTGGTGGCGTCGAAAGCCGGCGGAGCAACGGGCAGGTTCATGCCCGCCACCTTGCCCGCGTGGGCCATGTCGGCGCCTGAGTACGGGTACTCAGGCGGTTCTCTGTGTCAGTCGACATGGTCCAGCAGCGGAACCATGCTCCCCCGTCTACCGCATCAAGGGCACGTCAGTCGCGCATCAGAGGGCGCTGCCATTCTCGTTCATGTGAACGGCACGGGACAGCACCGGGCCGGGAACGAGGAGAGGTGCCCGGAGCGGCTTATCGGGGACCGACGAGCACGTCTCGAGGTCGGGCCTTTCGGGGCCCACGCAGGTTCAAATCCTGCCCTCTCCGCCCAACGAAACACCCCGGCCCGACAGGTTTCCTGCCGGCCTTCGAGCCGTTGAAGAACGCCGAAGTGGCACCGTCCACCTGCGCGGCATGCGCCGGCCGGAACCACGTAGCCGCCGTTATTGGACGCTCAGAATCGCCCATCCTGCCATTCAATGCACGTTGAAATCCGGCCGCCACCGTGAAGAAATTACTTTACCGCTTAGCGGACAAGCCTGATGGAAATTTCCGGGCCGGCCATAACTCTTTCGCATGCCCGAGTTGCATATATTCGACTATGCCGCGATCCACCGATCCCCCGGGCGCGAAATTACCATCGTCCAGAAGCTGAACGGCTGCTCCGTCACCCGTGACAGCCCTCTCGGCCGCCCACGAGCCGCGGTGAGGAGTCCGAGCTGTCGGCGGCCGCCTCCTCCGCCCCTCCCCTGCCCCTGGAAACATCTGGCAACTCTGGTCACTGGACCGCCAACTTAGGGAGCTGTTCGATCACTTCACATCGTTCTCGTGCAGGCTTCTCGCCCGCCACGCCAGTACGCATACGGTGCGATCACAGGCGGGTCCGGAACGGGCTCCGCCGTAGCCGACATCCAAGGGGAGGCGCCGATGGCGAGCGTGGAAGTGGCACTGAAGGAAATGATGAGCGGGATCGAGGGGGCGCTGGGGGCGGCAGTCGTCGACTACACCAGCGGCATGGCCCTCGGCACCCTGGGTGGGGGCAAGGACCTGGACCTGACGGTCGCCGCGGCCGGGAACACGGACGTGATCCGCGCCAAGGTGCGCACCATGGAGCACCTTGGTCTCCAGAGCCAGATCGAGGACATCCTGATCACGCTGGGCGGCCAGTACCACCTCATCCGGCTGGTGACCGGCCGGGACGGCAACGGCCTGTTCCTCTACCTCGTGATCGACAGGGCCCACTCGAACCTGGCCATGGCCCGCCGCCAGCTCAAGCGGATCGAAGAGCAACTCGAGGTCTAGACCCTGCTCAGGGCCGGGTTGACGCATGCTCACAAGTTGAAGACTTCTTCAAGCCATCACATGGAGAGGACGACAAATCAACAGCGAGAGTCGCCCGGACCAAGAAAAATGAACAGGCAGGACTCATGGCGCGGCCGTGCCCTCGCGACACCGCCGCGCCATGAGAGGCCACCGCGACAGGCAGGAAGAGCGCTATGCAGGTCCCTCTTTACCAAGCCAAAGCAGAGTTCTTCCGAATGCTCGGGCACCCGACGCGTATCAGGGTCCTGGAACTGCTGCAGCACGGACCGGTCCCCGTAAGGGACTTGCTCGCCGACATCGAGATCGAGCCCTCCAGCCTCTCGCAACAGCTTGCCGTCCTGCGCCGCGCGGGCATCGTCGTGTCCATACGAGAGGGCTCCACCGTCAGGTACGCGCTCGCCGGCGGCGATGTGGCCGAACTCCTGCGCGCGGCCCGCCGCATCCTGACCGAGCTTCTGGCCGGACAGAACCAGCTCCTGGCCGAACTGCAGCAGACCGACACCTCCCCGCGGCGAGCAACAGCGGCGGACAAACCCTCCGTCGAGTCCGGCGCCCGCTGACGAGGAGTCCTTACTAGAACAAAACAGGCCGCTCAACAAGGGTCAACGCCAAGCGCGGTCACGATGGCAGGATGACTGCATGGTGACGAATCAGCCGTGGGCGGGGTTGCACGCCGACCTCATGGCCGCGAAGGCGTTGGTGTACGACCCGAGCGGTTTCGCCTGCTCGCCGCCGGTGCCCGAACCGGAGAGCGCCGAGTACGGGGCATGCGGGTTCACGCTCGACGGCCGCTCGGTCCGGTTCCGCGTGGCCAAGACCACCCCGACGAAGGTGGGTCAGTTCGTCACGGTGTGGCAGCGGTCCGGGGAGGGGCCGATCCGGCCCTTCGACGCCGGAGACGGGGTGGACCTCTTCGTCATCAGCAGCCGCGACAACGACGGCTTCGGGCAGTTCGTGTTCCCGCGTGAGGTGCTGTGCGAACGCGGCATCGTCTCCCGTGGCGGGTCCGGCGGGAAGCGCGGATTCCGCGTCTATCCGCCGTGGGTGACCACGGCCAGCTCGCAGGCATCCAAGACGCAGACATGGCAGGTGAACCACTTCTTCGGCCTCACCCCGGACGGACCCGCCGACCCGTCCCGTGCCCGCGCTCTCTACCACTTGTAGACGCCCGAAGCAGGTGGCTCCGACCTCATGAATCCGATCACGCGCTGAATGCGGTCCCCGCAGGACCGACCCGGCGTCTCCTCACCGTTCGAGTGCTTGCGCGAGGGCATGCTTGACCTGCCTGGTCCGCTCGTCGGCGAGCACCTCGACCCGGTCGTTCGCCAGCGCGTCCATGGTCTGCTCCGCCACGTCCGCCGCGCTGATCTTCGGTGCGTCCGTGAAGGAGCTGAGATCCGTCTCCACGAAACCGGCGTGGACGCCGACGACGAGCGTTCCCTGCTCGCGCAGGCCTTCCCGTAGGGCGCCCGTCAACGACCACTGGGCTGCCTTGGAGGCCGCGTACCCGGGGAATTCGGGCCGGGCGGCCCAGGAGGCGACCGACAGCATGTTCACCAGGGCGCCGCCGCCGTTGCGCGCCAGGACCGGGGCGAAGGCACGGGAGACGGCCCAGGTGCCGAAGTAGTTGATCTCCATGGCCTGGCGCGCGCCGTCGAAGGAGCCCGTGAGCAGCCCGGTGCTGAAACCCCCGACGCCGGCGTTGTTGATCACTATGGTGACGTCACCGGCGGCCGCGGCCGCCGCGGCGACCTCATCCGGCCGGGTGACGTCCAGACGCAGCGCGGAGAGGACCCCGGCGCTCACGCACGCCGGGTCGC
>NZ_JBSGDB010000045.1:0-31866 GCF_053602155.1 Streptomyces sp. NPDC004561 | reverse complement strand
GAGGCCGCGCCCACCCGGCTCGGCGGCTTAGGGATGTGCGGGCGCCGGGACGTGCTGCTGCTGCGCGCCGCGCTCGACAGGTGCGGGTTTCTGCTGGGCGGCCTCGGCTGCACCGTGGAGGCCGCCCAGCTGGTCGAGAGCGGCTGGGCGCGGCCCCTGGTCGCCGGCCGGGAACAGGTGCGGCGGTCCGCGCCCCTGGTCCGGACCGTCGGGGACGACGACCTCGCCCGGGACGAGGCCGCCCGCGCCGCCCGGCTGCCCACGCTCGCCTGGCAGGCGGCCCGGGAAGGCCTGCGGAACGGGCCGGTGCTGGTCCAGGTACCCCGGCGCGGATACGCGCCGCGCATGGCGTGCGCCCAGTGCCGGGCCCCGGCGCGCTGCCGGCACTGCTCCGGGCCGCTCCAGGGGCAGGACGCGGGCGTGCTGCGGTGCGGCTGGTGCGGGCGTGAGGAGAACGCCTGGCACTGCCCCGAGTGCGGCGGCTTTCGGCTCCGCGCCCAGGTCGTGGGCGCCCGCCGGACCGCCGAGGAGCTGGGGCGGGCCTTCCCCGCCGTGCCGGTGCGCACCTCGGGACGCGAACACGTGCTGGACACCGTGCCGGGCACACCCGCGCTGGTCGTGAGCACCCCGGGCGCCGAGCCGGTCGCCGAGGGCGGCTACGCGGCGGCCCTGCTGCTCGACGGCTGGGCCATGCTCGTACGGCCCGACCTGCGGGCCGGTGAGGACGCGCTGCGCCGGTGGATCGCTGCGGGGGCGCTGGTACGGCCCCAGCAGGAGGGCGGCACGGTGGTCGTGGTGGCCGAGCCGACCCTGCGGCCCGTGCAGGCGCTGGTGCGCTGGGACCCCGTGGGGCACGCGGTGCGGGAGCTGGCCGAGCGGGCCGAACTGGGCTTCCCCCCGGTGTCCCGGATGGCCGCCGTCTCCGGGACGCCGGAGGCCGTCGCCGAGTTCCTCACGGCGGTCGAACTGCCGTCCGACGCAGAGGTGTTGGGGCCGGTGCCGCTGCCGGCCGCGCCGCCGGGCGGACCGCGCAGGCCCGGGGCGCCGCCTCCCGGGGAGGAGTGGGAGCGGGCGCTGGTTCGTGTGCCGCCGGGCAGTGGCGCGGCGCTGGCGGCCGCGCTGAAGGCCGCCCAGGCGGCTCGTATGGCCCGGGGGAGCGGTGAGGCGGTACGGGTGCGGATCGATCCGCCGGACATCGGCTGACGGCGGGGGCACGGACCGGGGGGTCAGGGACTCGGCTGCCCTCCCGGTGTCCTCCCGGGAGGGCGGGGTGGGGGCGGGTCAGCCGTTGCGCGGACTGGGGAAGGCGGTCGGCCGGACGTCCTCGCGCAGCGTCGGGCTGCCCGCGGTCGGCTGCGTGGGCAGGGAGCGGGCCGCGGGGACCGCCGGCACCGCGGGCAGGCCGGTGTTCACGTTCAGCGTGCGGGAACCGGTCGGCTCCGGGGTCAGCTCGGCCTCGGCGGCCGTGGCCTGGGCCGCGGCGCGCCGGGCGCCGTAACGGCGGTGCACCGCCTGCTTGGTCACCCCGAGCGCCGACCCGACCGCGTCCCACGAGAAGCCGAGCGAGCGGTCGAAGTCCACGGCGGCCGTGACCAGCGTCTCGACGCTGTCCCGGAGTTCCTGGGCGAGGCGCACCGTCGGGGCGGGGGCGCGTCCGTAGACGACGAAGCCCGTGGACGGGCCGGAGCGGCGCGGACGGTAGACGTTGCCCAACTGGGCGGTGAGCGTGCGGAGTGCGTCCACCTGCCGGCGGACCCGCTCGATGTCCCGCACCAGCAAGTGCAGGCTGGCCCGGGCCTGGGCGTCGTGGGTTGCGTGGTCGGCCATGAACAAGCCTCTCGAACCGGCGTTGAAAGGAATCGGGCGGCGAAAGCGGCCCTATGTGGTCAACTCTTCCTTGACCAACGCGTGTGCGCTCCCCTGGTCACGGGGTGGGGGCGTACGGGCATATGCGTACGCCTCCCTCCCACCCGTGCGCCGCTCGGCGTCAGTTGACAGGAAGGCCGGTCGACCGGTGGGTGGGGATTCGCCCTCGGCGGCCCGCGCGGTGTGGTCATAGACTGGTGCGCTGCCCGCCCGACCCCCGCCCGAGAGGCCCGATCCCGCCCATGAAGCTCGTCTTCGCCGGTACCCCCGAGGTCGCCGTTCCCGCCCTGGACGCCCTGATCGCCTCCGGGCGCCACGAGGTGGCCGCCGTCGTCACGCGGCCCGACGCCCCCGCCGGCCGTGGACGCAGGCTGGTCGCGTCGCCCGTGGCCGAGCGGGCGGAGGAGGCCGGCATCGAGGTGCTGAAGCCGGTCAGGCCGCGGGACCCCGAGTTCCTGGACCGGCTGAAGGAGATCGCCCCGGACTGCTGCCCCGTCGTCGCCTACGGCGCCCTGCTGCCCCGCGTCGCCCTCGACGTCCCCGCCCACGGCTGGGTCAACCTGCACTTCTCGCTGCTGCCGGCCTGGCGCGGAGCGGCGCCGGTGCAGCACGCGATCATGGCGGGCGACGAGATCACCGGGGCCTCCACCTTCCTCATCGAGGAGGGCCTGGACTCCGGACCGCTGTACGGGACGGTCACCGAGGAGGTCCGGCCCACCGACACCAGCGGCGACCTGCTCACCCGGCTCGCCTTCGCCGGGGCCGGACTGCTCGCCGCCACCATGGACGGCATCGAGGACGGCACGCTGAAGGCCGTGCCGCAGCCGGCCGAGGGCATCACCCTCGCGCCGAAGATCACCGTCGAGGACGCCCAGCTGGACTGGGCGACGCCCGCGCTGCGCGTGGACCGCGTCGTGCGCGGCTGCACCCCGGCGCCCGGCGCCTGGACCACCTTCCGCGGCGAGCGGCTCAAGCTCATCCACGTCACGCCCGTGCCCGAGCGGACGGACCTGGCCCCGGGCCGGATCGCGGCGACCAAGAACAGCGTGCACGTGGGCACCGGTTCCTACGCCGTCGAGCTGCTCTGGGTGCAGGCGCAGGGCAAGAAGCCGATGCGCGCGGCCGACTGGGCGCGGGGCGTACGCATCGCGGAGGGGGAGACGCTCGGCGGCTGAGCCCCGGGCGGCGGGGGCGGCGGTGCGCCGACGTAGGCTGGGGACCGCACCCCTTCTTCACATCCGGAGCACCTTTTTCGTGAGCGAGCAGTCGCGGCGGCCCCGTAAGCCCGCCAAGCCCTACCGGCGCCCCCAGAAGGACCCCGTCCGCATCCTTGCCTTCGACGCGCTGCGGGCGGTCGACGAGCGGGACGCGTACGCCAACCTCGTGCTGCCCCCGCTGCTCAGGAAGGCGCGCGAGAAGGGCGACTTCGACGCGCGGGACGCCGCCCTCGCCACCGAGCTGGTGTACGGCACACTGCGCCGCCAGGGAACGTACGACGCCGTCATCGCCGCCTGCGTCGACCGGCCGCTGCGCGAGGTCGACCCGCCGGTGCTCGACGTGCTGAGCCTGGGCGCGCACCAGTTGCTCGGGACGCGGATCCCGACGCACGCCGCCGTGTCCGCGACGGTGGAACTCGCCCGTGTCGTGCTCGGGGACGGGCGGGCCAAGTTCGTCAACGCGGTGCTGCGCAAGGTGGCGCAGGACGACCTCGACGGATGGCTCGGGAAGGTCGCGCCGCCCTACGACGAGGACCCCGAGGACCACCTCGCCGTCGTGCACTCGCACCCCCGCTGGGTCGTCTCCGCGCTCTGGGACTCCCTCGGCGGCGGGCGCGCCGGCGTCGAGGAACTGCTCGCGGCCGACAACGACCGCCCCGAGGTGACGCTGGTCGCGCGGCCGGGGCGGGCCACCGCCGAGGAGCTGCTGCGCGAGGACGCCGCCGTGCCGGGGCGCTGGTCGCCGTACGCCGTGCGGCTGGCCGAGGGCGGCGAGCCGGGCGCGGTCGAGGCGGTGCGCGAGGGGCGCGCCGGGGTGCAGGACGAGGGCAGCCAGCTGGTGGCTCTCGCGCTGGCCAACGCGCCCGTCGAGGGGCCGGACAGCAGGTGGCTCGACGGGTGTGCCGGGCCCGGCGGCAAGGCCGCGCTGCTGGCCGCGCTCGCCGCCGAGCGGGGGGCCGTGCTGCTCGCCGCGGAGAAGCAGCCGCACCGGGCCGGTCTCGTCGCCCGGGCGCTGGCCGGGAACCCGGGGCCGTACCAGGTCATCGCCGCGGACGGGACCCGGCCGCCGTGGCTGCCCGGCAGCTTCGACCGCGTGCTGGTGGACGTGCCGTGCACCGGGCTCGGCGCCCTGCGGCGGCGCCCGGAGGCCCGCTGGCGGCGGCGCCCCGAGGACCTGGAGAACTTCGCGCCGCTCCAGCGCGCCCTGCTGCGCACCGCGCTCGACTCGGTGCGCGTGGGCGGGATCGTCGGCTACGCCACCTGCTCGCCGCACCTCGCGGAGACCCGCGCGGTCGTGTCCGACGTGCTCAAGCAGCACCCGGACACCGAGCTGGTCGACGCCCGCCCGCTGCTGCCCGGCGTCCCCGCCCTCGGCGAGGGACCGGACGTGCAGCTGTGGCCGCATCTGCACGGCACCGACGCGATGTTCCTGGCGCTGATCCGGCGCACCGGCTGACGGGTCCGGGCGGCGGGTACCGCGCAATGCGCGGCCGGGCCGCCCCGGGAGCACGAGGCCCGGCACGAGGCGGCCACCCGCCCGGCGCTGTCCACAGGTGCCCGCATACCGTCGTACCTGTACGATGAACGGTCTCGCCTGTGGACCGGCGCGAACATCAGTGCCCCGGGCATGGCAGGCTTGGGTCATGGCCGTGCAGATCAATCCCAGCATCCTGTCCGCCGACTTCGCGCGCCTCGCGGAGGAGGCCAAGGCGGTCCAGGGCGCCGACTGGCTCCATGTCGACGTCATGGACAACCACTTCGTCCCGAACCTCACGCTCGGCGTGCCGGTCGTGGAGTCCCTGGCCCGCGCGACGGACACCCCGCTGGACTGCCATCTGATGATCGAGGACCCCGACCGCTGGGCGCCCCAGTACGTGGAGGCGGGCGCCTCGTCCGTCACCTTCCACGTGGAGGCGGCCGCCGCTCCGGTGCGACTCGCCCGTGAGATCCGCGCCAAGGGTGCCCGCGCCGCCATGGCCCTCAAGCCCGCCACGCCGATCGAGCCGTACGAGGACCTGCTGCCGGAACTCGACATGCTGCTGATCATGACGGTCGAGCCGGGCTTCGGCGGCCAGGCGTTCCTCGACATCATGCTGCCGAAGATCCGTCGCACCCGTGAGCTGATCGGCAAGCACGGTCTCCAGCTGTGGCTGCAGGTCGACGGGGGTGTCGCGGCCTCGACGATCGAGCGGTGCGCGGAAGCGGGAGCCGATGTGTTCGTCGCCGGCTCGGCGGTCTACGGGGCCGAGGACCCGGCGGATGCGGTACGTGCACTGCGCGCACAGGCGGAATCGGCCACCGCCGGGGCGTCGTGGGCATGCGACCACTGAGCCACAGGTACGTGAACGCTTGAGTGAACGCCGCCCATCAGGGCGGATCCGTTGCGCCGAATCTGCAAGGATGAACGGCGAATCCAGAGTGTGAACAGCAGTGAGGAGATCGCCGTGTCGGGTATGTCGGCGGGCCGGTCAGCCATGCGGATGGGACCCGCTGAGCTGGTGCAGGCGGCGGCCATGGCCCGCCGCTTCTACCTCGAGGGCAAATCCAAGATCCAGATCGCCGAGGAGTTCGGCGTCAGCCGCTTCAAGGTGGCCCGGGTCCTGGAGACGGCCCTCGAACGGGATCTCGTACGCATCGAGATCCGCGTGCCGGCCGAGCTGGACGCCGAGCGCTCCGACGCGCTCCGCGCCCGCTACGGCCTGAGGCACGCCGTCGTGGTCGAGTCCCCGGCCGAGGCCGAGGAGACCCCCGACCCGGAGAACCTCGGCGAGGTCGCCGCCGACCTGCTCGGCGAGCTCGTCAACGAGGGAGACGTGCTGGGGCTGGCCTGGGGCCGGTCCACCATCCACATGGCGGCCGCGCTCGACCGGCTGCCGCCGTGCACGGTGGTGCAGCTGACGGGTGTGTACGACGCCGGGACCTCGGAGCGCGGCTCGGTCGAGGCCGTGCGCCGCGCCGCCCAGGTGTCGGGCGGCGATGCCCACCCGATCTACGCGCCGATGCTCCTGCCGGACGCGGCCACCGCGGCGGCCCTGCGCAACCAGACCGGGATCGCCCGGGCCTACGAGTACTTCGACAAGGTCACGGTCGCCTGCGTCTCCATCGGTTCCTGGGAGCCGGGCATCTCCACGGTGCACGACATGCTCAGCGACGAGGAGCGCGCGCACTACGCCTCGCTCGGCGTGGCCGCCGAGATGGCCGCGCACCTCTTCGACGCCGAGGGCCGCCGGATCGGCCGGGACCTGGGGGAGCGGTGCATCACGGTCAAGGCCGACCAGCTGCGCCGTGTCCCGGAGGTCGTGGCGATCGCCGGCGGTCAGCGCAAGGCGTCCGCGATCGACGCGGTGCTGCGCTCCGGCCTGGTCACCAGCCTGGTCACGGACACCTCCGCCGCGGACTACCTGATGACGGCCGGGCCGACGCCGAAGCCCGCGCTCAGCCGTGCGGACCCGGACGGACTCTGAGGGCCCTGACAGCGGGTCGTGCGGTCCTCACGGCGGGACGGCCGTGGCAGCATCGTCGCATGCTGCTGCGGTTCGTCCCCCGTGCGCTCGCGGGACTGCTGGTCTGTCTCTCCGTCCTGCTGACGGGCTGCGCCTCGCACCCGGGCGGCACCGCCGTTTCGACGAGCGCTTCCGGGCCGGCGTGGGCCAGGGGGACGGGCACCGTCAGCGCGTCCCGGCTCCCGCCCGAGGCCCGGCAGACCCTGGCCCTCATCGACAAGGGCGGACCCTTCCCGTACGCGCGGGACGGGGTCGTCTTCGGGAACTTCGAGGGGCGTCTGCCGAAGCACCGGCGCGGCTACTACCACGAGTACACCGTGCGCACCCCGGGCTCGCGCGACCGCGGGGCGCGGCGCCTGGTGACCGGACAGGGCGCGGAGATCTACTACACCGATGACCACTACAACTCGTTCCGGGCGGTACTGAGATGAGCGAAGACCTGGCGGGCCGCTACCTGGTCGGGCTGGACCTCGACGGCGTCACGGCCAAGGCGGGCCTGATGGACCGCGTGGCCCGGGCGCTCGCGCTGCCCGACTGGTTCGGGCGCAACTGGGACGCGCTGGTCGACTCCCTGTCCGACCACACCGTCTGGCCCGAGGCGGCCGTCGAGCAGGGTCTGCTGATCGTCGTACGGGGCTGGCGGCCCTACGCCGAGGCGGATCCGGAGGAGTGGCGGACCGCGCAGGACGTGTTCGCCGAGGCGGTGGACCGTACGCCCGCGCTCGCCGTGGTCCTCGCCCTTGGAGGATCCTCCTAAGAGATCCCCGACCAGGCTGGATGTTCTGTGAGGGCATGCCGGGGCCGGCGTCATGGGACAATGAAGTACGTGCTCTTTCCCCCTGGCACACCTGTCCGGGGGCCGCCTCTGATCGACTGGGATGTGCAGCACGTGCGTTTCCTCAATGACATCCAGCCCGCGTACGACCTGACGTACGACGACGTGTTCATGGTGCCGAGCCGCTCCGCGGTGGGCTCGCGTCAGGGCGTGGACCTCAGCTCGCCGGACGGCACGGGCACCACCATCCCGCTCGTCGTCGCCAACATGACCGCCATCGCCGGGCGGCGCATGGCCGAGACCATGGCCCGTCGCGGCGGCCTGGTGGTCATCCCGCAGGACATCCCGATCGACGTCGTCACCGACGTCATCTCCTGGGTGAAGAGCCGCCACCTGGTGCTGGACACCCCGATCGTGCTGGCCCCGCACCAGACCGTCGCCGACGCCCTCGCGCTGCTGCCCAAGCGGGCACACAACGCCGGTGTGGTCGTGGACGAGAACAACCGCCCCGTCGGCGTCGTCACCGACGCGGACCTGTCCGGTGTCGACCGCTTCACCCAGCTCGAAGTGGTCATGTCCAAGGACCTGCTCCTGCTGGACGCCGACATCGACCCGCGCGAGGCCTTCAACACCCTCGACACGCACAACCGCCGCTACGCCCCGGCCGTCGACAAGGACGGCAGGCTGGCCGGCATCCTCACCCGCAAGGGCGCCCTGCGCGCCACGCTCTACACCCCGGCCGTGGACGCGAACGGCAAGCTGCGCATCGCCGCCGCCGTCGGCATCAACGGCGATGTGGCGGGCAAGGCCAAGCAGCTGCTCGACGCGGGCGTGGACACGCTCGTCATCGACACCGCGCACGGCCACCAGGAGTCGATGATCAGCGCCATCAAGCTGGTGCGCGGCCTCGACCCGCACGTGCCGATCGCCGCGGGCAACATCGTCTCCGCCGAGGGCGTCAAGGACCTCGTCGACGCCGGCGCGGACATCATCAAGGTCGGTGTCGGCCCCGGCGCCATGTGCACCACCCGCATGATGACCGGCGTGGGCCGGCCGCAGTTCTCCGCGGTGCTGGAGTGCGCCGCCGAGGCGCGGAAGTACGGCAAGCACGTGTGGGCCGACGGCGGTGTCCGTCACCCGCGCGACGTGGCCATGGCCCTCGCGGCCGGTGCGTCCAACGTGATGATCGGCTCCTGGTTCGCGGGCACCTACGAGTCGCCCGGCGACCTCCAGCAGGACGCCAACGGCCGTCTGTACAAGGAGTCGTTCGGCATGGCCTCGGCGCGCGCGGTGCGCAACCGCACGTCCGAGGAGTCCGCCTACGACCGTGCCCGCAAGGCGCTGTTCGAGGAGGGCATCTCCACCTCCCGCATGTTCCTCGACCCGGCCCGTCCGGGCGTCGAGGACCTGGTCGACTCGGTGATCGCGGGCGTCCGCTCGTCCTGCACCTACGCCGGCGCCGGCTCCCTGGAGGAGTTCGCCGAGAAGGCCATCGTCGGCATCCAGAGCGCGGCCGGCTACGCCGAGGGCAAGCCCCTGCACGCCAGCTGGAGCTGACCCGACTCCGCCTCCCACGACCCCCGTTGCTCCCGCCCGCCGGGAGTGCGGGGGTCGTCGGCGCCTTCCGCTCCGCCGTCACCCGGGCCGTGTTCGGTGTCCGGACGGTGGTCGGGCCCGTGTTCTACTTCCTGTACGGCTCTCGCCGTTCCCGTCTCGCGACCGGTGACGACCTCGCGGTGGCGGCAGAGAAGTGACCGACCCGAAGAAGTGAACCACCCCCTGTGCTGAACGATCTCGACGAACGCATCGTGCACGCCCTCGCCGAGGACGCCCGCCGCTCCTATGCGGACATCGGGCAGATGGTCGGCCTGTCCGCGCCCGCGGTGAAGCGGCGCGTGGACCGGCTGCGGGCCACCGGAGCCATCACCGGATTCACCGTCCGGGTGGATCCGGCGGCGCTCGGCTGGGAGACCGAGGGGTTCGTCGAGATCTACTGCCGGCGCAACACCTCGCCGGACACCATCCAGCGGGGCCTGGAGCGCTACCAGGAGGTCGTGGCCGCCTCCACCGTCACCGGGGAGGCGGACGCGATCGTGCAGGTCTTCGCCTCCGACATGCGTCACTTCGAGCGGGTGCTGGAGCGGATCGCCGGGGAGCCGTTCGTGGAGCGGACCAAGTCGGTGCTGGTGCTCTCGCCGCTGCTGCGCCGGTTCTCCTCCGGGGCGCCGGGGTAGAGGCGCTTTCCGGGCCCGGCTCAGCCCGCCCGGTGGCCGATCGACGCCAGCATGCGGCGCATCACCGCCGCGTGGGCGCCGCTGCGGATCACCAGCAGCCGGTACAGCCTTCCGGCCGGTCCGGGAAACACGGCCCGGGTCTCCGCGCCGACGCGCGTGCGGCCCGGACCGTCCGGCTCCAGCCGGAACGCCAGGGTGTAGGCGGAGAAGCGGTGGCGTCCGGTGAGGACCAGTTCCCGCTCCGGATCCGCCGCCGTCACCCGGAAACCGCGGACCGTGGAGCCCACGGCCGGCGGACGCGGACCGGCGACGGTGTGGTCGGCGACCTTGACCAGGCGGGCGTAGGCGGCCCCGGCGCGCCCGGCGAAGGACCCCTCCAGGACCTCCCCGATCGCCCGCCAGACGACGTCGGCGCCCGCCGGGACGACGGTCGTGTGCGTGTCCACGTACGGCAGCGGCACGGTCCGGACGTATGCCATGTGATCCCCGTTCGAATGCCTGGGACGCTCACTCCGCCGTCTTGCGGGCGAGCGCGTTGTTCCCGATGGAGTTGTGCACACTGAAGCTCACCGCGTCCGAACGGTAGCGGTCGTCGGACCACTCCACCGGCCTGCCCTCGCGGGTCGTCGTCACCCGCCGCACCCGCAGCAGCGGACTCGTGCGGCGGACGCCCAGCAGCTCGGCGTCCTGCGCGCCGGCGGAGACCGCGTCGATCACGTGCTCCCCGTACGCGAAGACCAGCCCCGTGTCGTCGTACAGCCGATGGGTGACCGAGGGGCACTCCGGCTCGATGGCCTCGACCGCGGGCGAGATCCAGTCGGCGTAGACCGTACGTTCCAGGAGCACCGGCTCGCCGTCCAGGCCGCGGACCCGCAGCACATGCAACACCGGGGTGCCGAGGGGCAGTTGGAGGCGTACCCCGTCCTCGTGGGTGGCCGGGCGGTACTCCTGCGACACCACGTGGCCCGTGGCCTCGCGGCCCATGGCGCGGGCCCACTGGGCGAAGCTGCGCAGTTCCTCGAAGCTCTGGCTGCGCCGGCTGGCGAGCACGACACGCCGGGCGCCCTGCCGTGAGCCGATCAGGCCCTCGGCGGTGAGCGCCGCGACCGCCTGCCGGACCGTGCCGCGCGAGACGCCGTAGTGCGCGGCCAGCTCCGACTCCGAGGGCAGGCGGCTGCCGACCGTGTACTGCTCGCGGTCGATGGCGCGCCGCAGCTCGTCGGCGATCTCCTCGTGTCGCGCCGTCATGCTTCCCCTCTGCTCAGGTCGCTGTGCACAGCGTGACCAGCCTAATCGAGACCTGAGCGTGATCTGCAACGGTCTGGATTGTGCAGCCAACCAGGGCCCAAAGTTTCGGTCCCGTTTACAGACAGGACACCGTGAGCGGGCGTACTGTGACGCAACTTGTTCAGACAAGTTCTCCGCTCTGCCTCAACCCTCGTGTGCACCCCTGGAGAGACCGTGACCGTGTCCCTGCCGAGAAACGCCGTCCTCGGCGGCTCCCTCGCCGTCGTCGCCGCACTCGCGCTGAGCGCCTGCGGCGCCGCCCCCGACAACGCGTCGACCACCACCAAGGACGGCAAGAACGCCGCCACCGCCGCCTCCGCGGCCGACTTCGGCGGCATGGACGCCCTGGTCAAGGCGGCCAAGAAGGAGGGCACGCTGCACATCATCGCGGTGCCCCGCGACTGGGCGAACTACGGCGCCCTCATCGACGGCTTCCAGAAGAAGTACGGCATCAAGATCCAGGACGAGAGCCCCGACGGCTCCAGCCAGGACGAGATCAACGCCGTCACCTCCCGCAAGGGCCAGGACCGCGCCCCCGACGTCCTCGACCTCGGCAGCTCCTTCGCCCTCAGCGCCGCCCAGCAGGGCCTGCTCGCGCCCTACAAGGTGACCTCCTTCGCCGACATCCCCGCCGGCCAGAAGGACCCGCAGGCCCGCTGGTTCAACGACTACGGCGGCTACATCTCCATCGGCTGCGACGACAAGCGCGTCAAGGAGTGCCCGGCCTCCTTCAAGGACCTCCTCAAGCCCCAGTACAAGGGCCAGGTCGCGCTGAACGGCAACCCCACCAAGTCCGGCTCGGCCTTCGGCGGCGTCTACGCGGCCGCCCTCGCGAACGGCGGCTCCTTCGGCAACATCCAGCCCGGCCTGGACTTCTTCGCCAAGCTGAAGAAGAGCGGCAACTACACGCCCGTCGAGTCCACCCCGGCCACCGTCGAGAAGGGCGAGACGCCCATCTCGATCGACTGGGACTACCTGAACGCCGGTTACGCCGACGAGTTCAGGTCCAAGGGCGTCGACTGGAAGGTCGCCATCCCGAGCGACGGCCAGTACGCCCAGTACTACTCCCAGGCCATCAACAAGGACGCCCCGCACCCGGCGGCCGCCCGCCTGTGGCAGGAGTACCTGTACAGCGCCGAGGGCCAGAACCTGTGGCTCAAGGGCTACGCCCGCCCGGCGCTGATGACCTCCATGGAGACGGCCGGCACCCTCGACAAGACGGCCGCCGCCAAGCTCCCCAAGGTCACCGGCACGCCCTCCTTCCCGACCGAGGACCAGCAGAGCAAGGCCAAGACGGTCATCGCCGAGGGCTGGGGTAAGGCCGTCTCCGGATGACCACCGCCCTCCCGCGCGCGGACGTGGCGCCCGTCGCTTCGGCGAAGCGGCGGCGCCGCGCCCCCGGCTGGCTCGCCGTGGTGCCGCTGCTGGTGTTCACCGCCATCGCCTTCGGCCTGCCCGCCCTCGCCATCCTGAACGGCGCCTTCACGGTCAAGGACGCCACCTCCGGCGCCACGTCCTACACCGGCGCCAACATGACGACCTCGCTGCAGGGCCCGTACCTCACCGCCCTGCTCGGCAGCGTCAAGCTGTCCGCGATCTCCGCCGTGCTCGGCGCCCTGCTCGGGCTGCCGCTCGCGCAGGCCGTGGTCAGCTCCCGCTCCCGGGCACTGCGCGAGGCCGTGCTGACCGCCTCCGGCGTGCTCGCCAACTTCGGCGGTGTGCCGCTCGCCTTCGCCTTCGTCGCCACCCTCGGCAACGCGGGCGTCCTGACGGTGCACCTGGGCCTGAAGGACCACGGCTGGGACCTCTACAGCTTCTCCGGCCTGGTCCTCGTCTACCTGTACTTCCTGATCCCGCTCATGGTCCTCACCATCACCCCCGCGCTCGACGGCCTGCGCACCCAGTGGCGGGAGGCCGCGCTGAACAACGGGGCCACCGGAGTGCAGTACTGGCGGCACGTGGCCCTGCCCGTGCTGGCGCCCTCGCTGCTCGGCGGCCTGGTCCTGCTGTTCGGCAGCGCCTTCGCCGCCTACGCCACCGCGGCGGCCATGGTCGGCAGCGCGGTCCCGCTGGTCACACTGCAGATCGCCGACGCCCTGTCCGGCAACGTACTGGTCGGCCAGGAGAACGTCGCGCTCGCCCTCAGCCTCGACATGGTCCTGGTGGCCGGCCTGGTGATGGCCGTGTACCTGCCCCTGCAACGCCGGAGCGCCCGATGGCTCGACGCCTGACCCCCTGGCGGTGGGCCGTCCTCGGCCTCGCCGCCCTGTACTTCCTGGTGCCGCTCGCCGCCTCCGTCGTGTTCACCGTCGACGTGCCCGGCCACGGCGTCACCTTCGACGCCTACACCAGGATCCTGTCCACCGACGGCTTCCTCTCCAGCCTGCTTCTCTCGCTGGAGCTGGCCGTGGCCACCATCGCGGTCGTCCTGCTGCTGATGGTGCCCGCGGTGGTCGCGCTCCGGCTCGGCGCACCCCGGCTGCGGCCGGTGGTCGAGGTGGTCTGCTCGCTGCCGCTGGTCGTACCGCCGATCGCGTTCGTCGCCGGCATCGTGACCGTGCTGAAGTGGGGCCCGGACCACCTGTCCCGCACACCGCTGTTCCAGACGTTCGTCGCGATCCAGAACCCGGACTTCCCGGTCGTGCTCGTCCTCGCGTACGTCGTGATGGCGCTGCCGTTCGTGTACCGGGCGCTGGACGCGGGCCTGCGGGCCATCGACGTCCGCACCCTCGTCGAGGCCGCCCGCAGTTGCGGCGCCTCCTGGCCCCAGGCGCTGGTGCGCGCCGTACTGCCCAATCTGCGCGGGGCGCTGCTGAACGCGTCCTTCCTCACGCTGGCGCTGGTCCTCGGCGAGTTCACCGTCGCCCAGCTGCTCGGCTACCAGCCCTTCGCCGTGTGGATCTACAACATCGGCGGCGACCAGGCCCAGATGTCCGTCGCCGTGTCCGTGCTCAGCCTGCTCGTCACCTGGGCCCTGCTCCTCGCGCTCGCCGGTGCCGGCGGCGGACGCGCCCGAACCGCTCCTTCCCGGGGATGACACCATGACCGCCACCACGCTTGAGAAGGCCACCACCGAGAAGGCCGCGACCGTCGAATTCCGGGGTCTGCGGCGCGAGTTCGGGGCCACCGTCGCCCTCGACGGACTCGACCTGACCGTCCGGCCAGGGGAGTTCCTGGCCCTGCTCGGCCCGTCCGGCTGCGGCAAGACCACCGCGCTGCGCATGCTCGCCGGGTTCGAACACCCCGACTCCGGCGCCGTGCTGGTGGACGGCGAGGACGTCACCCGTGTCCCGGCCCACCGCAGGGACGCCGGAATGGTCTTCCAGTCGTACAGCCTCTTCCCGCACCTGAGCGCCGTCGACAACGTCGCCTTCGGACTGCGCATGCGAGGCGTGCGTACGGCCGAACGGCGCGCCCGCGCCGCCGAGTTGCTGGAGCTGGTCGGCCTCGGCGACAAGGGGCCCCGGTACCCGCACCAGCTCTCCGGCGGGCAGCAGCAGCGCATCGCGCTCGCCCGCGCCCTCGCCCTGCGCCCGCGCGTCCTGCTGCTCGACGAGCCGCTGTCCGCGCTCGACGCCAAGGTGCGGCTCACCCTGCGCGAGGAGATCCGCCGGCTCCAGCAGGAACTCGGCATCACCACCCTCTTCGTCACCCACGACCAGGAGGAGGCCCTGTCGGTCGCCGACCGGGTCGCCGTGATGCGCGACGGACGGCTCGAACAGTGCGCCGACCCGGCCGAGTTGTACGGCCGCCCCGCGACCGCGTTCGTCGCCGAGTTCGTCGGCACCATGAGCCGGCTCCCCGGCGAGCTGACGGACGGCACGGTCGAGGTCCTCGGTCAGCGGCTGCCCGCCGACGGCGAGGTGCCGGACGGCGCGGTGGACGTGCTGGTGCGGCCCGAGGCCGTCCAGGTGCGCGTCGACGAACAGGGCAGCGCCCGGGTCGTCGCCACCGCCTTCCTCGGCGCGGTCGTCCGCCTCACCGTACGGCTCGCCGACGGCACCGAGGCCAAGGCCGACCTGCCCGCGCACGAGGCCACCGGGCTCGGCGCCGGATCCTCCGTCGCCGTGTCGCTGCCGGAGCGCCCCGTGCTCGTGGCCGAACGTACCCAGAAATGAGGAATGACTCCCACGTGACCCCCCACGAACGACGGGTGCCCCCCTACGCCCCCGCCCGTCCGCACCCCCACACCCCGGCCCGGCCGCCGCAGGCCGTCCTGTTCGACATGGACGGCACGCTCGTGGACACCGAGCGCCTGTGGTGGGAGGCGGTCGAGCAGGTCGCCGGGCGCCCGCTGACCGAGGCGGACCAGCCGGACGTGCTCGGCCGCCCGGTCGAGCACACCGCGGCCTGGCTCGGCGCGGCCACCGGACGGGCGGACGCGGACCTCGCCGCCGACCTGCACCGCGAGTTCGCCGAGCGCGTCCGCACCGGGATCGTGCCCCGCCCCGGCGCCCTCGACCTGCTGGACGCGGTGGCCGCCGCGGGCATCCCCACCGCCCTGGTCACGGCCTCCCCGCGCGCGGTCGCCGACGTCGTCCTCGACGCCCTCGGCGCCCACCGGTTCGCGGCCTCCGTCACCGCCGACGACACCGCCCGCACCAAGCCCGCCCCCGATCCCTACCTCGCCGCCTGCCGCGCCCTCGGCGTCGACCCGGCGGCCTGTGTGGCCGTCGAGGACACCGAGACCGGTGTGGCCTCCGCCGAGGCCGCCGGGTGCGCCGTGCTCGCCGTGCCGTCCCTCGCCCCGATCGGCGCCGCGCCCGGCCGGACCGTGCGGGATACGCTGGCAGGCGTCACCCCGGAGGAGCTGAGCCGCATGGTCGCACCCGAACTGACCGTGATGAGCTGGAACCTGTGGCTGGGCGGCGGGATGGTCGACGACCACCGGGCCAAGCAGCTCAAGGTCCTCCTGGAGAGCGGCGCGGACGTCGTCGGGCTCCAGGAGACCGCCGGCGTCGCGGCCCAGGAGCTGGCCGACGCCCTCGGCTGGCACCACCACAGGGCCGGCGAGAACCTCGGCGTGCTCAGCCGTCACCCGATCACCGCCCGCTTCGGCGACCCCGAGGTCGGCTTCTACGGAGCCGCGGGCGTCCGCGTCGCCGTGGCGCCCGGCCGCGAGGTCGACGTGTGGACCGCCCACCTGCACTACACGCCGTACGGGCCGTACGAGTCCGCCTTCGACGGGCTGCCGGCGGCCGAGCTGATCGCCCACGAGGAGGTGCGGCTCGCGCAGATGCGGGACGCGCTGCGCCGGATCGGCGAGTCCTCGTCCGAGGGGGTCCCGGTCGTGCTCGTCGGCGACTTCAACTGCCCCTCGCACCTGGACCGGCCGGATGTGGAGTGGCCGGTGACGAAGGCGGCCGAGGAGGCGGGCCTCGCCGACTCCTACCGGCAGGCGCACCCCGACCCCGCCGCCGAACCCGGGCACACCTGGTCGCCGATCCACCCGGTGCACGAGGACGGCAGCGGTCGACCGGAGCCGCAGGACCGGATCGACTTCGTCCTGCACCGGGGCCTGACCGTGCTGGACGCGCGGACCGTCGTCACCGGCAGCCCGCGCCCCTGGCCGGACGTGGCGGACAACGACTGGCCCTCCGACCACGCGGCGGTCCTCACCACCTTTGCGCTGCCGCCGAGGTGACCTGGGGTTACCGCAGGTCACCATTGCGGTACGGGGTGACCGTCCCGTAGGTTGTGCCGCACTCGCTACCGACTGGTAACACCGGCAGGTCCTTCATGCGCTGGCCCCTCGGCCGTCCCACCACCGTCCGCTCCCGGATCGTGGCGCTCGCGCTCGCCCCGGCCGTCGCCCTGATGGCCCTGTGGAGCTTCGCCATGGTGTCCGTCACCGCCGAACTCCGGGCGCTGATCCGGCTCCAGGGGGTGTACCAGGACTTCGGCACCCCCGTGGACACGGCGATCGGTCAGATCCAGATCGAGCGCCGGATGTCCGCGGCCTACCTCGGCTCCCGCCTCGACACGGCCACCGCCGCCCAGCTCCTCGGGCAGCAGCGGCGTACCGACCAGGCCGTCGACGCCATGCGGCAGGCGGTCCGGGGCGGCGACCGGAGCCGGCTCACCGTACGGCAGCAGCAGGCGCTGGACGCCGTGGTCGTCGCCGCCGGGAAGCTGGACGGGCTGCGCCAGCGGGTGCTCTCCCGGGAGATCACCTGGGACCGGGCGGTCGACGAGTACAGCGCACTGGTCGAACCCGGCTTCGACGTGCAGTCCACGCTCACCGCCCTGCAGGCAGGGCAGCTCGCCCGCGAGTCACAGGTCGTCATCGAGCTGGTCCGGGTGCGGGAGTTCGTCTCCCGGGAGGACGCGCTGGTCGCCGGGGCGCGGGCGGCCGGCACCCTGACCGGCGCGCAGTACGGCATGCTGACCGCGACCATCGAGGACCGGCGCGTCTTCGAGCGGACGTACGTCCCGGACCTGCCCGCCGACTCCCGGGCCCTGTTCGAGGACTTCCAGCACGGGAGCCTGTACCGCTCGCTGGTGGGCGGCGAGGACGCGCTGCTGCGGTCCGGTGCCGGCGGGGCCGCGCGGGCCGTCGCGGCGGACACCTGGCGCTCCACCACCGACCGGGCCGTGCGGCGGTACATGCAGCTGTGCACGAAGTCCGCCGAGAACTCCGCCGCACGCGGACGGGCGTTCGCCTACCGTGAGCTGACCAAGGCGGCCGTCGTCGGCGCGGTCGGGCTGGCCGCCGTCGCGCTGTCGCTGTGGTTCGCCGTGCGCGGCGCCCGGCGCATCTCCCGCCGTCTGGAGACCCTGCGGGACGCCGCCGACGTCCTGACCACACGCCAACTTCCCGACGTCATGCGGCGGCTGGGCGCGGGCGAGGAGGTCGACGCGGTCGCCGCGGCGCCTCCGCTCGCCGCCGACGAGGTGCGTGACGACGAGATCGGGCAGGTCGGCCGGTCGTTCAACACCGCGCGGCTCGCCGCCGTCGAGGCCGCCGTGAAGCAGGCCGGCCTGCGCCGGGGACTGTTCGCGGTGCTGCTCAACATCGCGCGCCGGAACCAGGCGCTGGTGCACCGGCAGCTGAAGCTCGTGGACACGCTGGAGCGGCGCACCGACGACCCCGACGTCCTGCGCGAGCTGTTCCGCATCGACCACCTGACCACGCGCATGCGGCGGCACGCCGAGAGCCTGATCATCCTCTCCGGCGCGACACCCGGCCGCCGCTGGCGCCGACCCGTTCCGGTCGCGGACGTCGTCGCCTCCGCCGTCGGCGAGATCGAGGACTACGCGCGCGTGGCCGTGCCGCCGATGCCCGAGGTCGGCGTCGCGGCGGACGCGGTCGCCGACGTGGTGCACCTGATCGCCGAACTCCTGGAGAACGCCACGGTGTTCTCGCCGCCGCACACCCAGGTCACCCTGCGCACCGGGCAGGCCGGCAGCGGCTTCGTCCTGGAGATCGACGACCGCGGGCTCGGCCTCGACGCCGAGGTGCGCGCCGAGGCCCAGCGGACCCTCACCGACCCCGACGCCTTCGACCCCACTCGGCACGACCGGCTCGGCCTCTACGTCGTCGGCCGCCTCGCCGCCCGCCACGGCATCGAGATCAGCCTCCGTGACTCGCCCTACGGGGGCACGACCGCCGTGGTGCTTCTGCCGCAGGCACTCCTCGCGGAGGTCCAGCCGGCCGCGGCGACCGGTCCGGCACGGGCGCGAGCCCAGCGGCCGGCCGAGGACAGCGCCGTCGTACGGCAGCTGCCGACAAGGAGCCGGACCGCCCTCGCACCCGGCGCCGACCCCCACGAAGTGCCTGCTGAGCCCCTGCCGTCCAGGAGGCGCGAGACCGCTCCGGCCCGCCAGGAGCAGCCGGCCGGCCGACGGACGCGGGCGGTGCCCGAACCGTCGCCTGCCCCGGAAGCGCGCACCGCCCCCGCCCTGCCCACGCGGGTGCGGCAGGCCTCTCTCGTGCCGGAGCTGCGGGAGGAGCCGGCGCCGCGGGAGAGCGCGGGCGGCCGGGAGGTGGGCGCCGAGGAGATGCGGGCGATCTTCGGCGCGTTCCAGCGCGGACTCGACCGCGGCCGCAAGGGACTGCCCGCGCACGACGACACGACGACCGACGCGGACGAGACGATCACCGACGCCGTGACCACCCACGCCGACGAAGGGACGGACACCGACGATGCACGGTGACGACCAGACCCCGGAACAGCCCGCCGTACCCGCCGGAGCACCCGGCACGGACCTCGGCTGGCTGCTGGACGACCTCGTGGCCCGCACCGACCACGTCCGCCAGGCCGTGCTGCTCACCGCCGACGGCCTTCCCCTCAGCAGCTCCGACGGCATGCGCCGCCGGGACATCGAGCACCTGGCCGCCGTCTGCTCCGGCTTCCACGGCCTGGCCCGGTCGGCGGGGGAGCGGTTCGCGGCCGGAGAGGTGCGGCAGACCATGGTGATGCTCGACGAGGCCTATCTGTTCATCACCCCGGCCGGGCACGGCAGCCGGCTCGCGGTCCTCAGCGAGGCCCGGACCGACGTCGGCCAGCTCGCCCACGAGATGGCCCTGCTCGTCCGCCGCCTAGGCCGTCACCTGGACGCCGCCGCCCGCACCACCCCATGATCCCGCGGTGAGCGACGAGCACTGGTACGAGGACGAGACCGGGTCCATGGTGCGCCCCTACACGGTGACCCGGGGCCGCACCCGGCCCTCGGAGCGGCACGCCATCGACCTGATGTCCCGGGTCACCGCGCTGGACACGGACGCGCCCGGGACCGGCGTCGACCATGCCCAGGCCGCCCTCCTGGAGCTGGTCCGGCGCGGCCCGCGCCCCGTCGCGGAGCTGGCCGCGGACGCGGACCTGCCCCTGACCGTCGTCCGGGTGCTGCTCGGCGACCTCGCCGAGGCGGGCCTGATCCGCATCGACGCGCCCCGCCGCCTCCCGGTCAGCGGGCCGAGCGCCGACCCCGGGCTGCTGCGCGAGATCGTGGACCGGCTGCGCGAGATCTAGTGCTGCGACCGGAAAGGTCCACCGGTTCGGCAAATCTTTCCGGTAACAGCACCGCCTGTTTGTCACAGGCACGTACGCAAGCGGTGCCGGCCGGAACGGGGCGAGCACCGTCGGGGTCTCCTGGAGCGGCACGTCACCCGTACCGCCGAAGGGGAATCATGCGCGTTCAGAAGCTCTCGTTGCTCGCCGTCGCCGTCGCCGCAGTCGCCGGCCTGTCGCTCACCGCCTGCCAGGGCAGTGACGACAACGCCTCCGGCACGAACGGCTCCTCCGCCCCGAGCGCCGGCTCCCAGCCCTCCTCCGCCCAAGGCTCCGCCTCCCGGGGCAGCGACGGCAGCGGCACGTCGGCCGGTGGGAGCGCCGCCGCCGGAAAGTCGAGCTCGGGCGCCGGCGCGTCGGCCGGGGGCAGCGCCTCCCGTGCCTGCACGACCTCCCGGCTGGCGTTCAGCACCTCCGGCGGGATGGCCGAGGGCACCCTCATCGTCAACCTGAGGAACACCGGCCCGGCCACCTGCACCCTCAAGGGCTTCCCCGGCGCCGACCTGAAGAGCAAGGACGGCACCGTCAGCGCCAGGCGGAGCGGGCTCGCCGCGCCGCTGGTCAGCGTCAGGCCGGGGCAGGAGACCCGCTTCACCCTGCACTACCCGCCGAACGACTCCGGCGGCAGCGGGGAGACCTTCACCAGCCTCGTCGTCACCCCGCCCGCCGAGACCCACCCCCACACCCTGGCCGTCCGCATCAACGTCCCCGTCTCCGACGGCAGCGGCCCCGCCATCACCGTCGACCCGGTCGGCACCGGCAAGTAGGCGGCTCTAGAGCCGCGGACGCCAGGGCACGACCGTGAAGTCACCCGTGCCCTCCTTCACCTTCTCGAACGGGGCGGAGGACACACACCGGGGCAGGTCCGCCGGCCCGATCTCGTCCTCCGTCGCGGCCCAGCTGTAGCCGAGCCGGTCCACCCTCCCGGTGTCGTGCACGGTGACGCCCACCCGGTGGCCCACCCACCCGGGGTGGTCGGACTCCGTGATCACCCCGGACACCACCGCCACCTTGCCGCCGTCACCAGGCAGTCCACCTCGGCCTTCGCCCTGCCGTTCAGGTGGGGGGAGTGGTGGCTCCACTCGAACGTCCCGGTCGCCCTCAGCGGGTCCGCGGTGTCCTTCGCGGCCAGGTGCGCGTCGAAGGCGAAGGTGATGTCGTCCCCCGCCGACCGGTACAGCTTGGCCCTGCCCGTCAGGGCGGCGGCCTCGCGCTGAGCGTGGTGCGCGCCCGGCTGCGGATGGTGCGCTCCGCCCCCCGAGGCCAGCGCCGCCCCGGCCGTACCGGCGGTGATCAGCAGGGCGGCGGCGAAGGTGCATGCGGCGATCTTCGTACGGCGCTTCATGGTGGTCCTTTCCCCAGGTGGAGTGCGTGCGGCGAACGATCACCACTCTCCTGGGACGGCCGCCCGGGCACATCGCTCCACAGGCGGCACCCTGCCTCCCCCGTCCGGCGGGGAGCCCCGTCCGTCACCCGCGCCTCAGGGAGGACCAGAAGCGCGCCCGTGGACACGCAACGAATCGCCGTCCGGCGCCCCTCTCACGCAACGAAGCGCGCAGGGGCGCGCAACGGCTCCTTCTTGTCCGGCCGAGCGCGGCGACCGTACCTTCTTTCTGGCCCCCAAACTTCGCTTCCGGTGAGGATCCCGCATGCGCACCGCCCTGCTCCAGAGCTCCGGCCGCCCCGGCTCCGTCGCCGAGAACCTCAAGGTCCTCGACGATGCCGCGGGCCGTGCCGCCGCCGCGGGCGCCGCGCTGCTGGCCGCACCGGAGATGTTCCTGACCGGCTACGCGATCGGCGACGCCATCGGCCGCCTCGCCGAGCCCGCCGACGGCGACGCCGCGGACGCGATCGCCGAGACCGCCACCCGGCACGGCGTGGCCATCGCCTACGGCTACCCGGAGCGCGACGGCGAGACCGTCCACAACTCCGCACAGCTGATCTCCGCCGACGGCATCCGGCTCGCGAACTACCGCAAGACCCACCTCTTCGGATGCGCCGAGCGCGACCACTTCACCCCGGGCGAGCAGCCGGTCGTCCAGGCCGAGCTGAACGGCCTGACCGTCGGCCTGATGATCTGCTACGACGTCGAGTTCCCGGAGAACGTCCGGGCCCACGCCCTGGCCGGCACCGACCTGCTCGTCGTGCCGACGGCGAACATGCATCCGTTCCAGATCGTCGCCGAGTCGATGGTGCCGGTACGCGCCTGGGAGAACCAGATGTACATCGCGTACGTCAACCGGGTCGGCCAGGAGGGCGAGTTCGAGTTCTTCGGGCTCTCCGCCCTCGCCGGGCCGGACGGGATCGCCCGCACCCGCGCCGGCCGCGGCGAGGAACTGGTCGTCGCCGACGTCGACCCCGCCCTCCTCGCCGCCTCCCGCGAGGCCAACCCGTACCTGAAGGACCGCCGTCCCGGTCTGTACGGGTCGCTCAGCTGACCCCCTGAACTTCCCCGATCCTCCCCCGAGTTCTGTCGCGCAAGGAGTCCGTACCCCATGACGTCCACGGTGCCCAACGCCGTCGAGCACACCGACGAGCAGCAGCCGCCGATCACCATGTTCGGCCCGGACTTCCCCTACGCCTACGACGACTTCCTCGCGCACCCGGCGGGCCTCGGCCAGATACCCGCGACCGAGCTCGGCACCGAGGTCGCGATCATCGGCGGCGGTCTGTCCGGCATCGTCGCCGCCTACGAGCTGATGAAGATGGGCCTCAAGCCCGTCGTCTACGAGGCCGACCAGATCGGCGGCCGGCTGCGCACGGTCGGCTTCGAGGGCTGCGACGAGTCGCTGACCGCCGAGATGGGCGCGATGCGCTTCCCGCCGTCATCCACCGCCCTCCAGCACTACATCGACATGGTGGGCCTGGAGACCCGGCCCTTCCCGAACCCGCTGGCCGAGGCCACCCCCTCGACCGTGGTCGACCTCAAGGGCGAGTCGCACTACGCCGAGACCGTCGACGACCTGCCCCAGGTGTACCGGGACGTCGCCGAGGCCTGGAACAAGTGCCTCGAAGAGGGCGCCGACTTCTCCGACATGAACCGCGCCATGCGCGAGCGGGACGTGCCGCGCATCCGCGAGATCTGGGCGAAGCTGGTCGAGAAGCTCGACAACCAGACCTTCTACGGCTTCCTCTGCGACTCCGAGGCATTCAAGTCCTTCCGGCACCGCGAGATCTTCGGCCAGGTCGGCTTCGGCACCGGCGGCTGGGACACCGACTTCCCGAACTCCATCCTGGAGATCCTCCGAGTCGTCTACACCGAGGCCGACGACCACCACCGCGGCATCGTCGGCGGCTCCCAGCAACTGCCGCTGCGCCTGTGGGAGCGCGAGCCGCAGAAGATCGTCCACTGGCCCTACAGCACCTCGCTGCGGTCCCTGCACGTGGACGGCGAGCCGCGCCCGGCCGTGACCCGGCTGCACCGCACCGCGGGCAACCAGATCACCGTCACCGACGCGAACGGCGACATCCGCACCTACAAGGCGGCCGTCTTCACCGCCCAGTCCTGGATGCTGCTGTCCAAGATCGCCTGCGACGACTCGCTCTTCCCGATCGACCACTGGACGGCGATCGAGCGCACCCACTACATGGAGTCCTCGAAGCTCTTCGTGCCCGTGGACCGGCCCTTCTGGCTGGACAAGGACGAGCAGACCGGCCGGGACGTCATGTCGATGACGCTCACCGACCGCATGACCCGCGGCACCTACCTGCTCGACGACGGCCCGGACAAGCCCGCCGTGATCTGCCTGTCGTACACCTGGTGCGACGACAGCCTGAAGTGGCTGCCGCTGTCCGCGAACGAGCGGATGGAGGTCATGCTGAAGTCGCTCGGCGAGATCTACCCGAAGGTCGACATCCGGAAGCACATCATCGGCAACCCGGTGACCGTCTCCTGGGAGAACGAGCCCTACTTCATGGGCGCGTTCAAGGCCAACCTGCCCGGCCACTACCGCTACCAGCGGCGCCTGTTCACGCACTTCATGCAGGACCGGCTGCCGGAGGACAAGCGGGGCGTCTTCCTCGCCGGCGACGACATCTCCTGGACGGCCGGCTGGGCCGAGGGCGCGATCCAGACCGCGCTGAACGCGGTCTGGGGCGTCATGCACCACCTCGGCGGCGCGACCGACGCGACCAACCCCGGCCCGGGCGACGTCTACGACGAGATCGCCCCGGTCGAACTGCCCGAGGACTGACCGGGCGAGCAGGGACCGAGGCGCGGGCGGCCGGCCTCAGACTCCGGCCGCCCGCGCCTTCTCGAACACCTCCGCGGCGACGTCCTTCAGCTCCTGGGCGTCCCGCGCGGTGCCCTGGAGGTCGATGAGCATCTCCTCCAGACCGATCCCGGCGTGGTCCACCAGGTCCTCCACGATCTGGTCCACGCTGCCCTGGAACGGCCGGCGGTCCGCGCCCTCGTAGGGCTTGGGCAGGCGGACCGTGTTCACCCGCAGGACCGTCCGGATCGGCTCGGTGCGTCCGCGCTCCTCGGCCAGCTCCCGCAGCCGGCGCCACTGGCCGGCGATCTGCTCGGCCCCCGTGCCCACCGGCAGCCACCCGTCGGCGTGGTCCACCAGCCGCCGCCGCGCCCGCCCGTTGCTCGCGGCCAGCAGGATCGGGATCGGCCGCACCGGCTTGGGCCCGACCACGGCGGAGGCGATCTTCGTGGTGGGCCCCTCGTGCACCACCGGGTCCGGTCCCCACACCGCCCGGCACACCTCGATGATCTCGTCCAGCACCCGGCCGCGCTCCTCGAAGGGCCGGACGCCCGCGGCCGCGTACTCGTCCAGCGACCAGCCGGTGCCGAGGCCCGCGATCACCCGGCCGCCGCTCGCCGCGTCCAGCGAGGCCAGGGCCTTGGCGAGCTGGAAGGGCAGGCGCAGGGGCGCCACCAGGACGCCGGTGCCGAGCCGGGCCCGTCGCGTGGCCGTCGCGGCCAGGGTGAGGGTGACCAGCGGGTCCGCCACGTTCCGGTACTGGTCGGGCCAGGGCAGGCCCTCGATGCCGTACAGGCCCTGGGTGGCCGGTTCGGGGAACAGGGCCCGCTCGAAGACCCACAGGCTGTCGTAGCCGATGTCCTCCGCGGCGCGTGCCACGTCCGGGACGTCCGCGCCGATCGAGTACTGCCGCATCTGGGGAAGACCGAGACCGAGCCTGGTCGCCATGTCGCAACTCCTCTGTGATCGGGTGCCGGTCGATCAACGCGGTGTGCTCGCCGCGTAGTTCCGCGGGTGGTGCGGGGGTGTGGATCCAGCCGTCTCAGCGGGGGAGCGGTGTGAGCAGCATCCGCCCGGCGAACCCCACCGCCGCGTCGAGGCGTTCGGTGAACTCGTCGGCGATCTCCCCGCAGTGGCGCAGCGCCCACAGCGCCCGCGCCGCCGCCCAGGCGGCGTCCCGGGCCCGCTCCAGGCTCCATGAGCCCAGCAGATGGGTGAGCGGGTCGGCGATCTCCAGCAGGTCGGGGCCCGGCATCAGATCCTCGCGGATCCGCTCCTCCAGCGACACGAGGAGGTCGCCGACGCGGTCGAAGTCGTCCTCGAGACCGGCCGGTTCGCAGCCGATGACGCGGCAGGTGTCCACCACGGCGAGCGCCAGGTCGTGCCCGATGTGCGCGTTGATGCCCGCCAGCGCGAACTGGAGCGGCCGCACGCCGGGATGGCGGCGGAGCTGGAACAGCGGCCGCCAGCAGGCGGGCGGCCGGCGGTCGCCGGCCGCCGCGTCGACCGCCGCCAGGTAGCGCTCGGCGAACCGCGTGTCCAGCGCCGTCGCCGCCCGAGGGTCCGGGAACGCACCGGCGACCAGGCGCCGGTCGATCTCCTCGGTGACGGTGAGGTAGACGCGGTTGAACACGGCGACGCCGTCCCGCTCGGGCAGCGTCGCGGCGAGGGCGCGCATCCGGGAGACGACCGCGTCGACGGCCGTGGTGACGTGTTCCGACTGCGTCATGGGGGAAGGGTCGCAGCCCGGGGCCGGCCGGCGTGGCGACCGGCCCGGTGCTTCGCCGGAACGGGCGAACGCGCGCCGGGACGTTCCTGCCGCCCTGCGCCTACGACTTGGTGTGCGGGGTCTCCTCGTCGTAGCTGGAGGTGCCCTCGTCCAGCAGCGGTTCCTGCTTCTTCAGATGGGCCGGGGCGAGGGCGCGCAGCGCGTGGTAGCCGGTGATGACGACCAGTGTGCCGAGGGCGATGCCGCTCAGCGAGAAGTTGCTGCTGAACTTCATGCTCACGTTGCCGACGCCGATGATGATGCCCGCGGCCGCAGGGACCAGGTTGAGCGGGTTGCGCAGATCGACCTTGGCGTTGAGCCAGATCTGGGCGCCGAGCAGGCCGATCATGCCGTAGAGGATGACGGTGATGCCGCCGAGGACACCGCCCGGGATGGCGGCGACGATCGCGCCGAACTTCGGGCAGAGCCCGAAGAGCAGGGCGAAGCCGGCGGCGGCCCAGTAGGCGGCCGTGGAGTAGACGCGGGTCGCGGCCATCACGCCGATGTTCTCGGAGTAGGTGGTGTTCGGCGGGCCGCCCACCGCGGTCGACAGCATGGAGCCGACGCCGTCGGCCGAGATCGCCGTACCGAGCTCGTCGTCCAGCGGGTCGCCGGTCATCTCGCCGACCGCCTTGACGTGACCCGCGTTCTCCGCGACCAGGGCGATGACCACCGGCAGCGCGACCAGGATCGCGGACCACTGGAAGGACGGCCCGTGGAAGTGCGGCAGGCCGATCCAGTCGGCCTTGGAGACGCCGGAGAGGTCGAGGCGCCAGTGGTCGGTGACCTTGCCGTTCGGCCCCATGGAGTGGATCTTGCCGAAGATCCGGTCGAAGAGCCAGGAGACGAAGTAGCCGAAGAGCAGGCCCAGGAAGATCGCGATGCGGGACCAGAAGCCGCGCAGGCAGACCACCGACATGCCGGTGAACAGCATGACCAGCAGGGCCGTCCACTGGTCCTGCGGCCAGTAGGTGGACGCCGTCACCGGGGCCAGGTTGAAGCCGATCAGCATGACGACCGCGCCGGTCACGATCGGCGGCATGGCCGCGTGGATGATCCGCGCCCCGAACCGCTGCACCGCGAGCCCCACCAGGAACAGCGCGACGCCGACGACGAACACCGCACCGGTCACCGTGGCGCTCGTACCGCCCTGCGCGCGGATCACCGCGGCCACACCCACGAACGACAGGGAGCAGCCGAGGTAGCTGGGCACGCGGCCGCGGGTGGCGAGCAGGAAGATCACGGTCGACACGCCCGACATCATGATCGCCAGGTTCGGGTCCAGGCCCATGAGCACGGGCGCCACGAAGGAGGCGCCGAACATGGCGACGACGTGCTGGGCGCCCAGGCCCACGGTGCGGGGCCAGGAGAGCCGTTCGTCGGGCCGTACCACCGCGCCGGGCGCGGGTGTGCGCCCGTCTCCGTGCAGTTGCCAGCGCACGCCGAGGTCCATGGTGGGGTTTCGCTTTCTCTGTACGTGAAGACGTTCCGCACCATTGTCACGGGTACCTGGCGGCTCTACGCTCGCACGGTCCTGCACATGACCCGCATTCACATATCCGATCCTCGGATGATCGGAGTGTCTGATGCGTGGAAGATCCCGTGCGGCCGTCCTGCTGCGGCGGCTGCCTCCAGCGGACCCGTGGGCCTACCGGGGGGCGGACGGGCAGCGCCTGTCCAGGGCCGTCGACCAGCTGCTGCCCGCCGCGACCGGCGCCGTCGCCTGGCCGCACCCGGAGCTGGAGTTCCTGCGGTACGCGGCGGGGGACGCGGTGGCGAAGGGCGCCGTGCCGAGGCTCCAGGCGCCGCCCGGCGGAGACCTGTGGGCGCTGCGGCCCGCCGCCGAGCAGCTGGACTCGATGGCGGGCTGAGCGGCGGACTTCCCGGCCGGGGCTGCTGAGCGGTCGCTTAGTATGGAATGCGCCCGGGGGTGTCACCACCCCGCCAGCGATGCTCAGGAGCCCCTTCCGTGACCGCCGAAGTCCCGACCGCCCCCCTCGTCTCCCACGGTCGGTTGATCCCCGTCACCGTCCACTTCGACGACCTCGACGCGCTCGGGCTCCTGCACAACGCCCGCTACCCGCTGATGGTCGAGCGTGCCTGGACCGAGCTGTGGAACGAGCGCGGCGTCCGCTTCGACGGCGACTGGGCGGCGGCGGGGGACGCCTGCAACGCCGTCCGCGAGCTGCGCATCGGCTACGAGGCGCCGGTCACCCGCCCGGGCACCTACGCCGTGCACCTCTGGCTGGAGCGGCTCGGCACCACCGGCCTGACCTACGGCTTCCGCTTCTGCTCGTCCGACGGGAGCGAGACCTACGCCCGGGGCACCCGGGTGCTGGTCCGGCTGGACCCGGCCACCATGCGTCCCGCGCCGTGGAGCGACGCCTTCAGGGCCGCGGGCCGGGAACTGCTGCGGCCTGCGGACTGACCTCCCTGCGGCCCCCGCGCTCGGCCGTGCGCAGCACGCCCGCGAACACCGCGAGCCCGGACGCGAGGGCCGTCACCACGCAGAACGAGACCACCAGGCTGGTCGCCTGGGCCACCCCGCCGATGAGGCTCGGCGCGATCAGCCCCGAGGTGTAGGTGATGGTCGCCACGCCCGCTATGGCCTGGCTGGGGTTGGGTCCGGCGTGCCCGGCCGCCGCGAAGCACAGCGGTACGACCACCGCGATGCCGAGCCCCATGCACGCGAACCCGCACATCGCGAGCGCCGGATGCCCGGCGAGGACGATCAGCACACCGCCCAGCACGGCCAGGAAGCCGCCGGCCCGCACGGTACGGACCGCGCCGAACCGGTTGACCACCGCGTCCCCGGCGATCCTCGCCACGGCCATCGTCAGCATGAACCCGGTCGTCGACGCCGCCGCCAGGCCGGCCGAGCTGTCCAGCCGGTCCCGCAGGAACACTGCCGACCAGTCGAGGCTCGCCCCCTCCGCGAACACCGCGCAGAAGCCGACCGTGCCGATCAGCAGCGCCGAGCGGGGCGGCAGCGCGAACCGCGGCGGCGGCTCCTCGTCCTCGGCGGGCTGCACGTCCAGCACCCAGGAGCAGGCGACCAGGCCGAGCACGGTGAGGACGGCCGAGGCCAGCAGGAAGTGCAGGCGCGCGTCCGAGCCGAGGTGCGCGGCGAGCGTGCCGGCCGCCGAGCCGGTCAGCGCCCCCGCGCTCCACATGCCGTGCAGCCCCGACATGATCGACCTGCCCAGCAGCCGCTCGACCTCGACCCCGAGCGCGTTCATCGCCACGTCGGCCATGCCCGCGCTCGCGCCGTAGGTGAACATCGCCAGGCACAGGGTGTACAGGTTCGGCGCCAGGGACGGCAGGACCAGGGACAGCGTCCACATCGCGATCAGCCCGCGCAGCGCCGTACGGCTGCCGAAGCGGTGGCTGATCCGGCCGGCCAGCGGCATCGAGCACGAGGCGCCGAAGGCGGTGAAGGCCAGCGCGAACCCCAGCTGGCCCGCGCTCAGCGAGGCGTGCTCCTGGATCCACGGCACCCGGGTCGCGAAGGTGCCGGTGACGGCGCCGTGCACGGCGAACACGGCCGCCACGGCGTACCGGGCGCGCCTGACCTCGTCCTGCGCGCGACCCACGTCACTCATGTCCCCGTCCCTCCCCAGGTTCCCCGACCTCGCCCCCGACTGTCCCGCCGTAAACTATCAGGGACCCTGCCTGATAGATAGCGTCTCATGAGCCGGGCGGCCGGGTCCGTCGATCTGGGAGGATCCCGTCATGCCCGCATCACCCAGCACCGCCCGGGCCATCAACGACCGGCAGGCCCTGCGGCTGCTGCAGCAGGAAGGCCCGCTGACCGCCGGGCAGTTGAAGCAGCTGACGGGGCTGTCCCGGCCGACCGTCGCCGACCTCGTCGAACGGCTCACCGCCTCCGGTCTGATCGCCGTCGTGGGCGAGTCCGGCGAGGTCCGCCGGGGCCCCAACGCACGGCTCTACGGCATCGTCGCCGACCGCGCCCACCTGGCCGCGCTGGACGTGCGCACCCAGGGTGTCCTCGTGCTGGTCTCCGACCTGGTGGGGCGCGTGCTCGCCGAGGCGTCCGTGCCGATCGGCGGGGACACCGGGACCGGGCCCGCCGTGGAGCAGGTGGTGGCCGCGGTGGAGCGGACCGCCAAGGAGGCCGGGGCGGACCCGCTGCACACCGTCGGCATCGGCGCGCCCGGCCTCATCGACCCGGCCACCGGCGACCTCCGCGACTCCGCGGGACTGCCCGCCTGGCACCGCAGCCTGGCCGCCGCCCTCCAGGAGCGGCTGCCCGGGGCCCGCGTCACCGTGGAGAACGAGACCAACCTGGCCGCCCTGGCCGAACAGCGCGAGGGCGCCGCCCGCGACCGGGACACCTTCGTCCTGCTCTGGCTGGGCCACGGCGTCGGCGCCGCGGTCGTCCTCGACGGCACCCTGCGCCGGGGCGCCTCCGGCGGCACCGGAGAGATCGGCTTCCTTCCCGTACCCGGTACCGGCTCACTCCCCTCGGCGACCGACTGCGGCGGCGGCTTCCACTCCCTGGTCGGCGCGGCCGCGGTCTGCGCCCTGGCGACGGAGTCCGGCCTGCCGCCGACCGGCATGACGGACGGCCCCGGCGCGGCGGAGGTGGTCCGGACGGCGGTGAACCGGGCGAAGGCCGTACGGCACGAGAGCACGACCGGCACGGTGTCCGGCTCCGCGGGCTCCGGAGCGAGTGGAGCCGAGGGCGTTGCCGAAGGTGCCGCCCCCGCCGGCCGCTTCCTGGACGCGCTCGCCGATCGGGTCGCCGTGGGGGCCGCCTCCGTCGCCGCCATTCTTGATCCGGGGTGCGTGGTGCTCGGCGGGGAGATCGGGCAGGCGGGGGGTGAGCTTCTCGCCGGGCTGGTCGAGGAGCGGCTGCGGCGGATGTCCCCCCTGCTCACCGACGTCCGCGCGAGCACCCTCGGCGGGGCCGCCGTGCTGCGCGGCGCGCTGCTGACGGCCCGCGACCGGGCGCAGGACGAACTGTTCGCACCGCCGGAGCGCTGACCGGTCGGGCGTGGACCCGAACCGCTGCCCCGCGAGCGAAGGAAGCGCTGTTCGCGCCGCTGGATCGCCAACCGGTTGGGCGGGGGCCCGATCCGCCGCGTCGGCTGCGCCGGATGAGTTGTTCGCGCCGCCGGAGCGTCGACCGGTCGGGCATGGTCCCGAACCGCTGCCCCGCGAGCGAAGGAAGCGCTGTTCGCGCCGCTGGATCGCCAGCCGGTTGGGCAAGGACCCCAACCGCCGCCCCAGACACGCGCAGGACGCACTGTTCGCACCGCCGGAGGCTACCGGTTCGCCGCGGATCCGAAACGGCGTGCCAGGTATTCCTCGAACGTCCCCTTGCCCACCGCTCGCTCCGGAGCCAGATGCCCCCCGTCGCGGAAGGCGCGGTAAGCACGGCCGAAGAGGGGCAGGTTCGCCACCGCGCGGCGCCTCCCGGCCGCCCGCAGATAGGCGCGGGCCAGCGAGTCGAGCGTACGCACCTCGGGCCCGCCCATGTCCGGCACCCGTCCCGCCGGTGCCGCGATCGCCAACTCGGCCAGCCGGTCGGCCACTTCGGTCACCTCCACCGGCTGGTCCGACACCCCGGCCGGCAGCGCCATGAACGGCGGCCGCGCCAGCCCCTGGAAGACCGTCACCAGCAGATCGTGGAACTGGGTCGTCCGCAGGATCGTCCAGCCGAGCCCCGACTCCTCGATCCGCCGTTCCACCGCCAGCTTGGTCCGGTAGTAGCCGAACGGCACCCGGTCGACGCCGACGATGGAGATGTAGACCAGATGGCGCACACCGGCCCGCCGGGCGGCCTCGATCAGCCGGTCCGCCGCCTGCTCGTCGCCGCCCCGCGGACTGCTCGCGCAGTGCACCACCGTCTCCACCCCCGCGAGCGCGGCGTCCAGACCTTGTCGACGATCCCGAATTCGAAACGGATCGCGTCTGGATCGAACATGAACTGCTCAAGGTGGGTCTACGCTCAACCTGGAAGGTACTCAA
>NZ_JBSGDB010000044.1:0-32036 GCF_053602155.1 Streptomyces sp. NPDC004561 | reverse complement strand
TCATCGGCAACCCCAAGGTCATGCAGATCGCCGCCCAGCGCGGCCTGACCCACCCGATGCTGATGAAGTTCACCCTGAAGCTGCTGGCCAACCTCACCGACCCGACGGGCGGCGACGCCATGGACCGCATCATCAACGGCCTGAGCAGGGTGGCCCCGAAGGCGTGACTAGACGCTGAGGGCGGTTGCCTTGGCGGCCCGGCGGGCGTACACCTCGTCCCGCCGGTCCGCCATCTGCCTCAGCGCGTCCTTTTTCTCCCGCTTGGAGAGCCGATCCAGGTAGATGTGCCCATGGGTGTGGTCGGTCTCATGGGCGAGGCACCGCGCGAAGTACCCCGTGCCCTCGACGGCAAGGGCGTTGCCGTCCTTGTCCCGCCCGCGTACGAGGGCCCGGTCCGGCCGCGGTACGGCCATGACGGCGCCCGGCACCGACAGGCACCCCTCGCCCTCGTCCAGCAGCCGCCGGCCGCTCAGGGGCGTCTCCAGCACGGGATTGACAATGTGTCCGACATGCCGGTTTCCGCCGTCATCGGGGCAGTCGTACACGAACAGGCGCAGATCGACCCCGACCTGATTCGCCGCGAGTCCCGCCCCGTCGGCGACGTACATGGTGCGGAACATGTCGTCCACGAGGGCGGCGAGGTCGGGCCCGAACTCCGTGACGTCCCGGCACGGCTTGTGCAGCACCTCCTCGCCGACCTCGGTGATCCGGCGCACCGCTCCGCGCCCGGCCTCGGGGGCGTACCGGGGGTACCGCTCGACGGGGCTTCCCTGCACGAACACGCGTGGCATCGCGCTGTCTCCTTCGTCCGCGGACGGACCGCAGGCCTGCGGCCCGCCCACGAGCATGTCAGGACGGACGCCGGACCCGCCGGGGAAGTCGCGCCGCGGGCCGGGAGAGCCACGTGGGACGCCGGGGGAGACCGCGCCGGGAACGACGCAAGGGCCGCTGCCCCCGAGCGGCTGCGGCCCTACGCGCGTGAAGAGGTGCGGGGTGCGCTCAGAGCACCCGCACGGCCCCGGTCGGCGGGTCGTACGACAGCGGGTGCTCGCCGACGCCGCTGGAGGGGTTCTGCGCCCCGACGAACATACCGTCGCCCACGTACACCGCCACGTGGTACGCGCTGCCCGCGCTGCCCCAGTACAGGATGTCGCCCGGCTGCAGGTTGCTCAGCGAGACCTGGGTGCCGGCCGTCGACTGGTCCTGGGAGACGCGCGGCAGGCTGATGCCCACCTGCTTGAAGGCCGTCTGCACCAGGCCGGAGCAGTCGTAGGCGGAGGGACCGGTGGCGCCGGAGACGTACGCCTTGCCGATCTGCGCCTTCACGAAGCTGACGACGGCCGCGGCCGAACCGGTGGCCGTGGACGTGCTCGTGGAGGGCGTGCTGGTGCTCGCCGTGGCGGCGAGCGTCGTCCGCGCCGTGCTGCGGGAGGCGCGCGCGGCGGCCTCCTTGCGGGCGGCCTCCTCGGCCTGCTTCTTGGCGTCCGCCGCCTTCTGCTTGGCGTCGGCGAGGTCCGACTTGGCCTGCTTCGCGGCATTCGCGGCGGCCGCATCACGCTCGGCCTGCAGCTGGTAGTTCGCGGCGGCCTGCTGGGTGGCGTCCGCGGACTGGGCCGCCTGAGCGGCCAGGTCGGCCGTCAGGGTGGGCAGTTCGAGGGTCTGCGTCACCGGTTCGGCGGCGTTGGCCGAACCAGACGCCCCGGCGACTGCCAGGGTGCTGAGGACGCCACCGGCAACTCCGGCCCGCATCGCGAGGGACGACGCGCTGCGGCGGGGCTTCCGGTGGCTGCGTATGTGAGCGGTGTGGGACATGGGAATAACCGGTACCAGGGGCTCCTTCATATCTTCAAGAAACGTGTGCTGCGCCACAGTTGCTCAATCGAGACCCCAAAACCTCGGCGCGTCACTCTTTATTGACGCCGTAACGGACATTGCGGACGCCCGTGATCAAGCCCTTGATCACGGTCTTTGATCATTAAGTCCGAATTGCCCCGCGCCTACCACTGGTTGGCTTCATTGGCCAAGCCCGGCTCTTAGGGGCCTCTCATGAATGTGGCGGAGGTCACGGAACGGTCACTGGAAGGGTGGCGTCCCGCGCGTGTGGAGCTCGTGAACGCGTGCACGCGCCTTCACTCCGTCCACACCGCGCCCCGGGTCTCCCTCTGATGTGTGAACGCGAGCCACTATCAGGCCCCCGCGGCCAATGCCAATTTGCATGCAGCGGAACCCTCTTGATATGGAGACGACCCCTCCGGCCTGCGATGACGAGTAAAGATGTCACTTCTGGTGATCAACTGAACGCTTCGCGTATGAAGATCACTCATCATCCGACTTCATGATCCTTCGTCAGGTGGTGGAGATCACAAAGCTTGTGGAATACCCCGTGTCGCAGATCACAGAGTGGCGGGCATAAGATGCGAGGCAGTTGGGCTTGTGACCTGCTTCACATGTTCTCGATCTTCGCCCGGGACGAACGGGGTTCGTGGGACCGGTGAGGCGGGTGTGAGCCCAGTGCAACCGCCAGCAGTCAGCGCCGACTGAGAGGAGCGAGGAGCGGTGAACGCGTATGCGCCCATCCTCGTACTGGGAGCCCTCGGGGCAGGCTTTGCGATCTTCTCCGTGGTCATGGCCACGCTGATCGGTCCGAAGCGGTACAACCGCGCGAAGCTCGAGGCCTACGAGTGCGGCATCGAGCCGACCCCCACGCCGGCCGGCGGCGGGCGCTTCCCCATCAAGTACTACCTGACGGCGATGCTCTTCATCGTCTTCGACATCGAGATCGTCTTCCTCTACCCCTGGGCCGTCACCTTCGACGCCCTGGGGATCTTCGGGCTCGTGGAGATGCTGCTCTTCGTGCTCACCGTCTTCGTCGCGTACGCGTACGTATGGCGGCGCGGCGGCCTGGAATGGGACTGAGGGGCCTTTAACGACATGGGACTCGAAGAAAAGCTGCCGAGCGGCTTCCTGCTGACCACCGTCGAGCAGGCCGCGGGCTGGGTGCGCAAGGCGTCCGTCTTTCCGGCCACCTTCGGCCTCGCCTGCTGCGCCATCGAGATGATGACCACCGGCGCAGGCCGGTACGACCTGGCCCGCTTCGGTATGGAGGTCTTCCGCGGCTCGCCGCGCCAGGCGGACCTGATGATCGTCGCCGGCCGGGTCAGCCAGAAGATGGCGCCGGTCCTCAGGCAGGTCTACGACCAGATGCCCAACCCCAAGTGGGTGATCTCCATGGGCGTCTGCGCCTCCTCGGGCGGCATGTTCAACAACTACGCGATCGTCCAGGGCGTCGACCACATCGTCCCGGTCGACATCTACCTCCCCGGCTGCCCGCCCCGTCCCGAGATGCTGATGGACGCGATCCTCAAGCTCCACCAGAAGATCCAGTCCTCCAAGCTCGGCGTGAACGCGGAGGAAGCGGCCCGCGAGGCGGAGGAGGCGGCGCTCAAGGCCCTGCCCACCATCGAGATGAAGGGGCTGCTGCGGTGAGCGACGCGAACGGCACCCACGGTGTCAACGGGTCCGCGAACGGGGTGAACCCCGAGAAGGACCTCGCCGCATCCAACCTCCCCGGCCAGCGCGGCCAGGGCGGCGAGGAGATCCGCGTCCAGCGCGGCATGTTCGGCGCCAACAACGGCGGCGACACCTCCGGGTACGGCGGCCTGGTCCGCTCGGTCCGGCTCCCGGGACCGGCGAGCCGCCCCTACGGCGGCTGGTTCGACGAGGTCGCCGACGAGCTGGAGGGAGCCCTGGACGAGCAGGGGCTCCTCCCCGAGAACGCCATCGAGAAGACGGTCGTCGACCGCGACGAGCTCACCTTCCACATCGAGCGCGAGCACCTGCTCCGCGTCGCCCGCACCCTGCGCGACGACCCGGCCCTGCGCTTCGAGCTGTGCACCGGCGTCAGCGGCGTCCACTACCCGCACGACAAGGGCCGCGAGCTGCACGCCGTCTACCACCTGCGCTCGATCACCCACAACCGGCTGATCCGCCTCGAAGTCAGCGCCCCCGACAGCGACCGGCGCATCCCGTCCCTGGTCTCCGTGTATCCGACCAACGACTGGCACGAGCGCGAGACCTACGACTTCTTCGGGATCGTCTTCGACGGTCACCCGGCCCTGACGCGGATCATGATGCCGGACGACTGGCAGGGCCACCCGCAGCGCAAGGACTACCCCCTCGGCGGCATCCCCGTCGAGTACAAGGGCGCCCAGATCCCGGCTCCGGACCAGCGGAGGTCGTACTCGTGAGCACGCAGCCAGCATCCGCCGCGTCGGCCGCATCGGCGCGCGAGACCACCGAGGGCACCGTGTACACGGTCACCGGTGGCGACTGGGACGAGGTCGTCCAGTCCGCGGCCCGCGCCGACGACGAGCGCATCGTCGTCAACATGGGTCCCCAGCACCCCTCCACCCACGGGGTGCTCCGCCTGATCCTGGAGATCGAGGGCGAGACGGTCACCGAGGCCCGCTGCGGCATCGGCTATCTGCACACCGGCATCGAGAAGAACCTCGAGTTCCGCACGTGGACGCAGGGCACCACCTTCGTCACGCGCATGGACTACCTGACGTCCTTCTTCAACGAGACCGCCTACTGCCTCGCCGTCGAGAAGCTCCTCGGTATCGAGGAGCAGCTCACCGAGCGCGCCAAGATCATCCGAGTGCTCCTGATGGAGCTGAACCGGATGTCCTCCCACCTGGTGTGCATCGCCACCGGCGGCATGGAGCTGGGCGCCACCACGATCATGATCTACGGATTCCGTGATCGTGAAATGATTCTCGACATCTACGAGCTCATCACGGGCCTGCGGATGAACCACGCGTACATCCGCCCCGGCGGACTCGCCCAGGACCTGCCGCCCGGCGCGGTGGACCAGATCCGCGAGTTCGTGAAGAAGATGAAGAAGAACCTTCCGGAGTACGACAAGCTCGCCACCGGGAACCCCATCTTCAAGGCCCGCATGCAGGACGTCGGCTACCTCGACCTGGCCGGCTGCATGGCCCTCGGCGCGACCGGCCCGATCCTGCGCTCCACCGGCCTGCCGCACGACCTGCGCAAGACACAGCCGTACTGCGACTACGAGACGTACGACTTCGACGTCCCCACCGCCGACAGCTGTGACGCCTACGGCCGCTTCCTGGTCCGCCTGGAGGAGATGCGCCAGTCGCTCAGGATCGTCGAGCAGTGCCTGGACCGGCTCCAGCCCGGACCGGTCATGGTCGCCGACAAGAAGATCGCCTGGCCCGCCCAGCTCGCCCTGGGACCCGACGGGCTCGGCAACTCCCTCGACCACATCAAGAAGATCATGGGCACCTCCATGGAGGCCCTGATCCACCACTTCAAGCTGGTCACCGAGGGCTTCCGCGTCCCGCCGGGACAGGCGTACGCGGCCGTCGAGTCACCCAAGGGCGAACTCGGCGTGCACGTCGTCTCCGACGGCGGCACCCGCCCCTACCGGGTCCACTTCCGCGACCCGTCCTTCACCAACCTGCAGGCCATGGCGGCGATGTGCGAAGGCGGCCAGGTCGCCGACGTGATCGTCGCCGTCGCGTCCATCGACCCCGTGATGGGAGGCGTCGACCGGTGACCACCTCTTCTTCGGAGCGGGGCGTCAGCCTGGGCATGCCCGAACTGCCCGCTCCCGCGTATCCGGACGACGTCCGGGCCCGGCTGGAGACGGACGCGCGCGAGCTGATCGCGCGCTACCCGGACTCCCGGTCCGCCCTGCTGCCGCTGCTCCACCTCGTGCAGTCGGAGGAGGGTCACGTCACGCGCACCGGGATGCGGTTCTGCGCGGACATGCTCGGCCTGACCACGGCCGAGGTCACCGCGGTCGCCACCTTCTACACCATGTACCGGCGCAAGGCCTCCGGTGACTACCAGGTGGGCGTGTGCACCAACACGCTGTGCGCGGTGATGGGCGGCGACGCCATCTTCGAGACCCTCCAGGAGCACCTGGGCGTCGGCAACGGCGAGACCACCGACGACGGCAAGGTCACCCTGGAGCACATCGAGTGCAACGCGGCCTGCGACTTCGCGCCGGTCGTGATGGTCAACTGGGAGTTCTTCGACAACCAGACGCCCGGCAGCGCCAAGCGCCTGGTCGACGACCTCCGGGCGGGACAGCCCGTACAGCCCACGCGCGGGGCGCGGCTGTGCACGTTCAAGGAGACCGCGCGGATTCTGGCCGGCTTCCCCGACGAGCGGCCCGGGGCCGTCGAGGAGGGCGGCAGTGCGGGACCCGCGTCGCTGGTGGGCCTTCGCCTGGCAAGGGGAGAGGCCGCACCCGCGCGCGTGGTCCATCCGCGCGACGGCGGTCCGCATGACGAACCGCAGGACCGGGTGCACGAGCCGTCGCCGGCCGAGCACCTCAGTTCTCATGACGCGCCGCATCAGACATCGGCCTCCGACCCGGCCCACCCGGCAGGGCCTACCGCCGAGGAGGGGGAGTGATGACCGTGGCACCCGAACTCAAGGACTCGAGCCCCGAGAAGCTGCTCGCACCCGTGCTGTCGGCCTTCTGGGACGAGGACCGGTCCTGGACCCTGGACGTCTACCGGAGGCACGAGGGGTACGAGGGGCTCCGCAAGGCGCTCGCCATGTCACCGGACGACCTGATCGCGTACGTCAAGGACTCCGGACTTCGCGGGCGCGGCGGCGCGGGATTCCCGACCGGAATGAAGTGGCAGTTCATTCCGCAGGGTGATGGAAAACCGCACTATCTAGTTGTCAACGCCGACGAGTCGGAGCCCGGGACCTGCAAGGACATCCCGCTCCTCTTCGCGAACCCGCACAGCCTCATCGAGGGCATTGTGATCGCGTGCTATGCCATCAGGTCGTCGCATGCCTTCATCTATCTGCGTGGTGAAGTCGTCCCCGTTCTGCGGCGGTTGCACGAGGCCGTGCGCGAGGCCCACGCGGCGGGCTACCTCGGCGAGAACATCCTGGGCAGCGGGCTCGACCTGGAACTCACCGTGCATGCGGGCGCCGGCGCCTACATCTGCGGTGAGGAGACCGCACTGCTCGACTCGCTCGAAGGCCGCCGTGGTCAACCGCGGCTCCGTCCCCCCTTCCCTGCGGTGGAAGGCCTCTACGCCTGTCCCACTGTCGTGAACAACGTCGAGTCGATCGCGTCGGTTCCCGCCATCCTGAAAAACGGGAAAGACTGGTTCAGGTCGATGGGCAGCGAGAAGTCCCCGGGCTTCACGCTCTACTCGCTCAGCGGCCACGTCGCGAGCCCCGGCCAGTACGAGGCCCCGCTCGGCATCACCCTCCGTCAGCTCCTCGACATGAGCGGCGGGATGCGCCCCGGCCACCGGCTGAAGTTCTGGACGCCGGGCGGCTCCTCGACGCCGATGTTCACCGACGAGCACCTCGACGTCCCCCTCGACTACGAAGGCGTCGGCGCCGCCGGTTCCATGCTCGGCACCAAGGCCCTGCAGTGCTTCGACGAGACGACCTGCGTGGTGCGGGCGGTGACCCGCTGGACCGAGTTCTACGCCCACGAGTCCTGCGGCAAGTGCACGCCCTGCCGCGAAGGCACCTACTGGCTGGTGCAGTTGCTGCGGGACATCGAGGCCGGCAAGGGCGTCATGTCCGACCTCGACAAGCTCGCGGACATCGCCGACAACATCAACGGCAAGTCCTTCTGCGCCCTCGGTGACGGCGCCGCATCCCCGATCTTCTCCTCGCTGAAGTACTTCCGCGAGGAGTACGAGCAGCACATCACGGGCCGGGGCTGCCCCTTCGACCCGGCCAAGTCCACGGCCTGGGCGGACCGCCCGGAGGTGAACGCATGACCGTGACCACCAGCGCCCCCACGGGAGGGGGAGAGGCGGCGGTCCCGCCGGAAGACCTCGTCACGCTGACGATCGACGGCATCGAGATCAGCGTGCCCAAGGGCACCCTGGTCATCCGGGCCGCCGAGCAGCTCGGCATCGAGATCCCGCGGTTCTGCGACCACCCCCTCCTGGACCCGGCCGGCGCCTGCCGGCAGTGCATCGTCGAGGTCGAGGGCCAGCGCAAGCCGATGGCGTCCTGCACCATCACCTGCACCGACGGCATGGTGGTGAAGACGCAGCTGACCTCGCCGGTCGCCGAGAAGGCCCAGCACGGCGTGATGGAGCTGCTGCTCATCAACCACCCTCTGGACTGCCCGGTCTGCGACAAGGGCGGCGAGTGCCCGCTGCAGAACCAGGCCATGTCGCACGGCAACGCCGAGTCCCGCTTCGACGGCAAGAAGCGCACCTACGAGAAGCCCGTACCGATCTCCACCCAGGTGCTGCTCGACCGCGAGCGCTGCGTGCTGTGCGCCCGCTGCACCCGCTTCTCCAACCAGGTCGCCGGCGACCCGATGATCGAACTGATCGAGCGGGGCGCGCTCCAGCAGGTCGGCACCGGCGAGGGCGACCCCTTCGAGTCCTACTTCTCCGGCAACACCATCCAGATCTGCCCGGTCGGGGCTCTCACCTCGGCGGCCTATCGTTTCCGCTCCCGCCCGTTCGACCTGATCTCCTCGCCGTCGGTGTGCGAGCACTGCTCCGGCGGCTGCGCCACGCGCACCGACCACCGGCGCGGCAAGGTCATGCGGCGCCTCGCCGCCGACGACCCCGAGGTCAACGAGGAGTGGATCTGCGACAAGGGACGCTTCGCGTTCCGTTACGCGCAGCTCAAGGACCGCCTCGACACCCCGCTCGTCCGCAACGCCGACGGCGTCCTGGAGCCCGCCTCCTGGCCCGAGGCGCTGCAGGCGGCCGCACAGGGCCTGACCGCCGCCCGCTCCCGGGCCGGTGTCCTCGTCGGCGGACGGCTGACCGTCGAGGACGCCTACGCGTACAGCAAGTTCGCGCGCGTGGCGCTCGACACCAACGACATCGACTTCCGCGCGCGCGTGCACAGCGGCGAGGAATCCGACTTCCTCGCCTCCCGCGTGGCGGGCCACGGCCGCGACCTGGACGGTACGGGCGTCACGTACACCTCCCTGGAGAAGGCGCCCGCCGTCCTGCTCGTCTGCTTCGAGTCGGAGGAGGAGGCACCCGGCGTCTTCCTGCGGCTGCGCAAGGCATGGCGCAAGCACAAGCAGCGGGTGTTCGCGGTGGCCACACACGCCACCCGGGGCCTGGAGAAGGCGGGCGGCACCCTGCTGCCGGCCGCTCCCGGCACCGAGACGGAGTGGCTGGACGCCCTCGCGAGCGGCGTCGGCCTGGAGGAGCCCGGTACGCACGCCGCCGAGGCGCTGCGCGCCGAGGGCGCGGTCATCGCCGTGGGCGAGCGGCTCGCCTCGGTCGCGGGCGGGTTCACCGCCGCCGTGCGCGCCGCCACCGCGACCGGCGCCCAGCTGGTGTGGATCCCGCGCCGGGCCGGAGAGCGCGGCGCCGTCGAGGCCGGCGCGCTGCCGTCGCTGCTGCCGGGCGGCCGTCCCGCGACCGACCCGCGCGCGCGGGAGGAGGTCGCCGCCGCCTGGGGCCTCGCCGAACTCCCGCTGCGCTACGGACGCGACACCCACCAGATCGTCGAGGCGGCCGCCGCCGGTGAACTCTCGGCGCTCGTCGTCGCCGGAGTGGAGGTCGCCGACCTCCCCGACCCGGCACGCGCGCGTGACGCGCTGGACAGCGTCGGCTTCCTGGTGTCCCTGGAGCTGCGGCCCAGCGAGGTCACCGAACGCGCCGACGTCGTCCTGCCGGTCGCCGCGGTCGCCGAGAAGGCGGGCACCTTCCTCAACTGGGAGGGCAGGGTGCGCTTCTTCGAGGCCGCGCTCAAGCCCGACCAGCTGACCCGCCGCCTCGCACCGACCGACGCACGCGTCCTGCAGATGCTGGCCGACGCCATGGACGTCCACCTGGGCCTGCCCGACGTGCGCACCACGCGCGCGGAGATCGACCGGCTCGGCTCCTGGGACGGCCCGCACGCCGCCGAGCCCATGGAGACCGCGGGCGCGCTGCCCCGCCCGGCCGTCGGCGAGGCCGTGCTCGCCGGGCACCGGCTGCTGCTCGACCATGGCCTCCTCCAGGAGGGCGACGAGGCGCTCGCCGGAACCCGGCACGCCGCACGCGCGCGCGTGTCGGCGGCGACGGCCGCAGAGGCCGGCGTCGCGGACGGCGACCTCTTCGCCGTCACCGGCCCCACCGGTACGACCGAACTCCCGCTCCAGATCACCGAGATGCCCGACCGGGTGGTCTGGCTCCCGCTGAACTCCGCCGGCGCCGGCGTCGCCTCCGACACCGGGGCACTGCCCGGCTCCCTCGTCCGCATCGGCCCGGCGGCACCCGCCGAAGAGGCCCCCAAGGAGGTGGAGGCATGAGCCCGTACCTCGCCGTTGAAGACCTCTCGATGTTCGGCCGCGACCCCTGGTGGCTGGTCGTCGTCAAGGCCGTCTTCTGCTTCGCCTTCCTGATGGTGACCGTGCTCTTCTCCATCGTCTGGGAGCGCAAGGTCGTCGCCTGGATGCAGCTGCGCATCGGCCCCAACCGGCACGGCCCCTGGGGCATGCTCCAGTCGCTCGCCGACGGCGTGAAGCTGATGCTCAAGGAAGACCTCATCGTCAAGCGCGCGGACAAGGTCGTCTACGTCCTCGCGCCGATCGTCGCGGCCATCCCGGCCTTCATGGCGATCGCGGTGATCCCCTTCGGCCCGGCCGACAACGAGATCTCGATCTTCGGTCACCGCACCACGATGCAGCTGACGGACCTGCCGATCGCGATGCTCTACATCCTCGCGGTCGCCTCCGTCGGCATCTACGGCATCGTCCTCGCGGGCTGGAGTTCCGGATCCACCTACCCGCTCCTGGGCGGTCTGCGCTCGTGCGCGCAGATGATCTCCTACGAGATCGCCATGGGCGCCGCGTTCGCCTCCGTGTTCCTCTACTCGGGGTCGATGTCGACGTCCACGATCGTCGCCCAGCAGCACGACCGCTGGTACATCCTCCTGCTGCCGGTCTCGTTCATCCTCTACATCGTCACGATGGTCGGCGAGACCAACCGCGCTCCCTTCGACATGCCGGAGTCCGAGGGCGACCTGGTCGGCGGCTTCAACACCGAGTACTCGTCGATCAAGTTCGCGATGTTCATGCTCGCCGAGTACGTGAACATGGTGACGGTCTCCGCCGTCTCCACCACCCTGTTCCTCGGCGGCTGGCGGGCCCCCTGGCCGATCAGCTCCTTCTGGGAGGGCGCGAACCACGGCTGGTGGCCGATGCTGTGGTTCGTCATCAAGGTCCAGCTGCTGCTGTTCTTCTTCATCTGGCTGCGCGGCACCCTTCCCCGGGTCCGCTACGACCAGCTGATGAAGCTCGGCTGGAAGGTCCTCATCCCGGTCTCGGTGACCTGGCTGATGCTGGTCGCGACCGTGCGGGCCCTGCGCAACGAGCACTACGACTTCGCCGACATCGCCCTCTACGTGGGCGGCGGCCTTCTCGCCCTGCTGCTGATCTCCTTCGTCGCCGACATGTTCCGCGAGAAGTCGAGGACGGGCGAGCAGCCCGTCGCCCAGCAGGCCGGATTCGACCCGATGGCGGGCGGGTTCCCCGTGCCGCCGCTGCCCGGGCAGGAGGCGCCCCCGGTGCCGAGGCGCCACTCGCGCCGCGAGCGGGAGCTGATTGTCAGTGGCGGGTCGGACACTGTCAGTGACGGATCTTCGGATGGAAAGGAGGCGTCCGATGGCTGAGGAGCCCAAGGAGACCAAGCCCGGTTTCCAGAACCCCGTGGCCGGCTTCGGCGTGACCTTCAAGGCCATGTTCAAGAAGCGGCTGACCGAGCAGTACCCGGAACAGAAGAAGACCACGGCTCCGCGGTTCCACGGACGGCACCAGCTCAACCGCCATCCGGACGGCCTGGAGAAGTGCGTCGGCTGCGAGCTGTGCGCCTGGGCCTGCCCCGCCGACGCCATCTACGTGGAGGGCGCCGACAACACCGACGAGGAGCGCTACTCGCCGGGCGAGCGCTACGGCCGCGTCTACCAGATCAACTACGCCCGCTGCATCCTGTGCGGCCTGTGCATCGAAGCGTGCCCCACGCGCGCGCTGACGATGACCAACGAGTTCGAACTGGCCGACTCCAGCCGCGCCAACCTCATCTACACCAAGGAGCAACTGCTCGCCGGCCTCGAAGAGGGCATGGTCGACTCGCCTCACTCGATCTTCCCGGGGACGACCGAGGAGGACTACTACCGGGGCCTGGTGACGCAGGCCGCACCCGGCACGGTCCGCCAGGTCGCCCTCTCCAAGGGGGAGGTCCCACAGGAGGCCGCGTCCACCTTCGGCGAGGACGAGCCGGCCTCCGGGAAGGTGATCGGCCGATGACCGCACAGCTCGCCGCCTACACCACCTCCACCGGTGAGGCCTTCCAGTTCTGGGTACTCGGCACGGTCGCGGTGATCGGCGCCCTGTGCACCGTCTTCATGAAGAAGGCCGTGCACAGCGCGCTCTCCCTCGCCGGGACCATGATCGTCCTGGCCGTGTTCTACCTCGCCAACGGCGCCTACTTCCTGGGAATCGTGCAGATCGTCGTCTACACCGGCGCGATCATGATGCTGTTCCTGTTCGTGGTGATGCTCGTCGGCGTCACGGCCGCGGACTCGCTGAAGGAGACCATCAAGGGCCAGCGCTGGCTGGCCCTTCTCTGCGGGGTCGGCTTCGGCGTCCTGCTGTTCGCCGGCATCGGGAACGCCTCCCTGACGGAGTTCGCCGGCACCGGCCAGGCGAACGCCCACGGCAATGTCGAGGGCCTCGCGGCCCTCATCTTCACCAAGTACGTCTTCGCCTTCGAAATCACCGGCGCCCTGCTCATCACGGCCGCCGTCGGCGCCATGGTGCTCACCCACCGCGAGCGCACCGAGCGCGCCAAGACCCAGCGCGAGCTGTCCGAGCAGCGCATCCGCGAGGGCAAGTACATTCCGCCGCTGCCCGCCCCCGGCGTCTACGCCCGGCACAACGCCGTGGACATCGCGGGCCTGCTCCCGGACGGCACCCCGTCCGAGCTGACGGTCAGCAAGACGCTGCGCGAACGCGGCCAGATCCGTGACGTGTCCACGGAGGCGCTGAACGACCTGCGCGCACTGGAGCAGCGCGCGGAGGAGCGCCTGGAGCGCAGGGCGGTCGAACCGGCGACGTTCAAGCGGTCCGAGGAGGCGTCCAAGTGAACCCGGTCAACTACCTCTATCTCGCGGCCCTGCTGTTCACGATCGGCGCGACCGGCGTACTGATCCGGCGCAACGCCATCGTGGTCTTCATGTGCATCGAACTGATGCTGAACGCCTGCAACCTCGCGTTCGTCGTCTTCTCCCGGATGCACGGCAACCTCGACGGCCAGATCATCGCCTTCTTCACGATGGTCGTCGCCGCCGCGGAGGTCGTGGTGGGCCTCGCGATCATCGTGTCGCTGTTCCGTACCCGCCACTCGGCCTCGGTCGACGACGCCAGCCTGATGAAGCTGTAAGGGGTCGGAAGAATCGTGGACAACCTGATCGCGCTGCTCATCGCGGCGCCCCTGCTCGGAGCGGCCGTCCTGCTGGTCGGCGGCCGGCGCCTGGACCGCGTCGGCCACTGGATCGGCACGCTCCTGTCGGCCACCTCCTTCGTGTTCGGCCTGATCCTCTTCTCCGACCTGCTCGGGAAGAGCGCCGACCACCGCACCCTGACCCAGCATCTGTGGACATGGATCTCGGTCGGCAGCTTCCAGGCGGACGTCACCTTCCGCCTCGACCAGCTGTCGATGACCTTCGTCCTCCTCATCACGGGCGTCGGGTCGCTGATCCACCTGTACTCGGTCGGCTACATGGAGCACGACGAGCGGCGCCGCCGCTTCTTCGGCTACCTGAACCTGTTCCTCGCGGCGATGCTGCTGCTGGTCCTCGCCGACAACTACCTGCTGCTGTACGTCGGCTGGGAGGGCGTCGGTCTCGCCTCGTACCTGCTGATCGGCTTCTGGCAGCACAAGCCCAGCGCCGCGACCGCCGCGAAGAAGGCCTTCCTGGTCAACCGCGTCGGCGACATGGGTCTGTCGATCGCGATCATGCTGATGTTCGCCACCTTCGGCAGCTTCGCCTTCGGCCCGGTCTTCAGCCACGCCGGCGACACCTCCCAGGGCAAGCTCACCGCCATCGCGCTGATGCTGCTCCTCGCCGCCTGCGGCAAGTCCGCCCAGGTGCCGCTGCAGTCCTGGCTCGGGGACGCCATGGAGGGCCCGACCCCGGTCTCGGCCCTGATCCACGCGGCGACCATGGTGACCGCGGGCGTCTACCTGATCGTCCGTTCCGCGGCCATCTTCAACGCGGCGCCCGACGCCCAGCTGGCCGTCACCGTCGTCGGCGCGGTCACGCTCCTGTTCGGTGCGATCGTCGGTTGCGCGAAGGACGACATCAAGAAGGCCCTGGCCGGCTCGACCATGTCGCAGATCGGCTACATGGTGCTGGCCGCGGGCCTCGGCCCCATCGGCTACGCCTTCGCGATCATGCACCTGGTGACGCACGGCTTCTTCAAGGCCGGGCTGTTCCTCGGTGCCGGCTCCGTCATGCACGGCATGAACGACGAGGTCGACATGCGCAAGTACGGCGGCCTGCGCAAGTACATGCCGATCACGTTCATCACCTTCGGCCTCGGCTACCTCGCCATCATCGGCTTCCCGGGCCTGTCCGGCTTCTTCTCCAAGGACAAGATCATCGAGGCGGCCTTCGCGAAGGGCGGCACCGAGGGCTGGATCCTCGGCGGCGCGGCCCTGCTGGGCGCGGCCATCACCGCCTTCTACATGACGCGCGTGATGCTGATGACCTTCTTCGGAGAGGAGCGTTGGAGGAACCAACCCACTCGCTCCCCGGAGGCGCCGAGCGCCGAGCCCGCCGCCGAGCACCACGGCGAGCACGCCGAGCCCTACCCGCACGAGTCCCCGAAGGTCATGACGATCCCGATGATCGTGCTGGCCGTCGGCTCGGTCTTCGGCGGTGCCTTCTTCAGCATCGGCGACCGCTTCCTGCACTGGCTGGAGCCGGTCACCGGGCACAGCGAGGGCCACTCCCCGGTCAGCGCCGGGGTCGTCACGGGCGCGACGATGGTGTGCCTGGTGATCGGTGTGGCGATCGCCTGGGCGCAGTACGGCCGCAGGCCCGTCCCGGTCGTCGCCCCGCGCGGCTCGCTGCTCACCCGCGCGGCCCGCCGCGACCTGCTCCAGGACGACTTCAACCACGTCGTCCTGGTGCGCGGCGGCGAGCACCTGACGCGCTCCCTGGTCTACGTCGACCACACCCTGGTCGACGGTGTCGTCAACGGCACGGCGGCCGGCTTCGGCGGCCTGTCCGGGCGGCTGCGCAGGCTCCAGAACGGCTTCGCCCGCTCCTACGCGGTCTCGATGTTCGGCGGTGCGGCACTCCTGGTCGCCGCGACCCTGCTGATGAGGGCGGTCTGATACCGATGTCCTTTCCCCTCCTGACAGCGACGGCGGCGCTCCCGGCCCTCGGGGCCGTCGCCACGGCCGCCGTACCGGCCACGCGGCGCACCGCCGCGAAGTGGCTGGCGCTGGTCGTCTCGCTCGCCACGCTCGCCCTGGCGATCACCGTCCTGGTCCGCTTCGACCCGGGCGGCGCCCGCTACCAGCTCACCGAGTCCCACGCCTGGATCAAGAGCTTCGGGGTGAGGTACGAGCTCGGGGTCGACGGCATCGCGGTGGCGCTGCTCGCGCTGACCGCCGTACTGATCCCGTTCATCATCCTGGCCGGCTGGCACGACGCCGACCCGCTGGAGACCGGCAGCCGCCGCTGGCGGCCCACCCAGGGCTTCTTCGCCCTGATCCTCGCCGTCGAGGCGATGGTGATCATCTCCTTCGAGGCCACCGACGTCTTCCTCTTCTACATCTTCTTCGAAGCCATGCTCATCCCGATGTACTTCCTCATCGGCGGCTTCGGGGACCGTGCCCACGAGCACGGCGAGGAGGCGGCCTCCACTCAGCGGTCGTACGCGGCCGTGAAGTTCCTGCTCTACAACCTGGTCGGCGGTCTGATCATGCTGGCCGCGGTGATCGGCCTCTATGTGGTCGCCGGGAACTTCTCCCTCCAGCAGATCGCCGAGGCCCGCGCGAGCGGTTCGCTGCACATGGCGACCAGCACCGAACGCTGGCTGTTCCTGGGCTTCTTCTTCGCCTTCGCGGTGAAGGCGCCGCTGTGGCCGCTGCACACCTGGCTGCCCAACGCCATGCAGGAGTCCACCGCGCCGGTCGCCGTCCTCATCACGGCGGTCGTCGACAAGGTGGGCACCTTCGCGATGCTCCGCTACTGCCTCCAGCTGTTCCCGGGGGCCAGCAAGTGGGCGACGCCCGTGATCCTCGTCCTGGCCCTGATCAGCATCATCTACGGTGCGCTGCTCGCCGTCGGCCAGCGGGACATCAAGCGCCTGGTGGCCTACGCGTCGATCTCGCACTTCGGCTTCATCATCATGGGCATCTTCGCGATGACCAGCCAGGGCCAGTCCGGCGCCACGCTCTACATGGTCAACCACGGCATCTCCACGGCCGCGCTGATGCTGGTCGCCGGCTTCCTGATCTCCCGGCGCGGTTCGCGGCTCATCGCCGACTACGGAGGCGTGCAGAAGGTCGCCCCGGTGCTCGCCGGCACCTTCCTGATCGGCGGCCTCGCGACCCTCTCGCTGCCCGGCCTCGCGCCGTTCGTGAGTGAGTTCCTGGTCCTCGTCGGCACGTTCACGCGCTACCCGGCGATCGGGATCGTCGCCACCTTCGGCATCGTCCTCGCCGCGCTCTACACCCTGGTGCTGTACCAGCGGACGATGACGGGCCCGGTGAAGCCCGCGGTCTCGGCGATGCCCGACCTGCGCGTGCGTGAGCTCGTGGTCGTCGCCCCGCTGATCGTGCTGCTGATCTTCCTGGGTGTCTATCCGAAGCCCGTGACGGACATCGTCAATCCGGCGGTCAAACAGACCATGTCCGACGTCCAGAAGAAGGACCCCAAGCCCGAGGTGGAGGCGGCCAAGTGAGCACAGCAGCCGTCCACAGCCTGTGGACAACCGCGGCCGACCCGATCTCGAAGATCGGCGCGCCGAAGATCGAATACGGACAATTGTCGCCGACACTGATCATCCTCGGCGCGGCGCTGGTCGGGGTGCTCATCGAGGCGTTCGTCCCGCGCAAGTCCCGCTACTACGCGCAGGTGTTCGTGTCCGTCGTGGCCCTGTGTGCCGCGTTCGCCGCGGTCGTGGCGCTCGCGGCCGACGGTTACGGCACCAAGAAGGCGCACATCGCCGCCATGGGCGCGATCGCGGTCGACGGGCCGTCCCTCTTCCTGCAGGGCACGATCCTCCTGGCCGGCCTGGTCGGCCTGTTCACCTTCGCCGAGCGGCGGCTGGATCCGGCGGCGCACGGCAGCCGGGTCGACTCGTTCGCCGCGCAGGCCGCGTCCGTGCCGGGCAGCGACAGCGAGAAGGCCGCGGTGAAGGCCGGTTTCACCACCACCGAGGTCTTCCCGCTCCTCCTCTTCGCCGTCGCCGGCATGCTGGTGTTCCCCTCGGCGAACGACCTGCTGACGCTCTTCGTGGCCCTGGAGGTCTTCTCCCTGCCGCTGTACCTGATGTGCGCACTGGCCCGCCGCAAGCGGCTGCTGTCGCAGGAGGCCGCGGTCAAATACTTCCTGCTCGGCGCGTTCGCCTCCGCGTTCACGCTGTTCGGCATCGCCCTGCTGTACGGCTATGCGGGCTCGGTGTCGTACGGCCGCATCGCCCAGGTCGTCGACGGCTCGGTCACCGACGTGAACCCGGCACTGGCCAACACCATGGGCAACGACGCGCTGCTCCTCATCGGCAGCGCCATGATCGTGATGGGTCTGCTGTTCAAGGTGGGCGCGGTGCCGTTCCACATGTGGACACCCGACGTCTACCAGGGTGCGCCGACCCCGGTGACCGGCTTCATGGCGGCGGCGACGAAGGTGGCCGCGTTCGGCGCGCTGCTGCGGCTGCTGTACGTCGTCCTGCCCGGCATGCGCTGGGACTGGCGGCCGGTGATGTGGGCGGTGGCGATCATCACGATGCTGGGCGGCGCGATCGTCGCGATCACTCAGACCGACATCAAGCGGCTGCTCGCCTACTCGTCGATCGCGCACGCCGGATTCATCCTCGCGGGTGTCATCGCGACCTCGAAGGACGGCGTGTCGTCGGTCCTCTTCTACCTGGCCGGGTACTCGTTCGTCACGATCGGCGCGTTCGCGGTGGTCACGCTGGTGCGCGACGCGGGCGGCGAGGCGACCCACCTGTCCAAGTGGGCCGGGCTCGGCCGCCGCTCCCCGCTGGTGGCGGCCGTCTTCGCGGTGTTCCTGCTCGCCTTCGCCGGCATCCCGCTGACCTCCGGCTTCGCCGGGAAGTTCGCCGTCTTCAAGGCGGCGGCGGACGGCGGCGCGGCCCCGCTGGTCGTGATCGGTGTGATCTCCTCGGCGATCGCGGCGTTCTTCTACATCCGCGTGATCGTGCTCATGTTCTTCAGCGAGCCGAGGCCCGAGGGCCCGACGGTGGCCGTGCCGTCGCCGCTGACCATGCTGGCGATCGGTGTCGGCGTCGCGGTGACGCTGGTGCTGGGCGTGGCGCCGCAGTACTTCCTGGATCTGGCGAACCAGGCGGGCGTCTTCGTGCGCTGAGCCCCACGGCTGCTGTCGCACCGGCCCCGGCTCCTCGGCGAGGAACCGGGGCCGTCGCACGTCACCGCTCGAGGGCGAGTGGCGGGTACCGGTACTGCGCCGTCGCCGAGTACGCCGGTGCCAGCCACCGATGTGGTTCACGCGCATTGGTACGACAACCACACCCCCACCTGTGGACAACTTCCGGCACTGTCGGCGCGGACCCCTATCGTTGACGCAGTGGTCGAGGGACGACGCACGGGGGACAGACGGGGACCGGACAATGGATGTGACGGGCGGGATCAGCGAGATGCCAAGGGTGACCGAAGGGCCGGACGTGACCGGGAGCGAGGCGCTCGTCACGCTGCACCGGGTCTTCGGGTACGAGGCCTTCCGGGGCGAGCAGCAGGCGATCATCGAGCATGTGGTGGCGGGCGGCGACGCCGTCGTGCTCATGCCCACCGGCGGCGGCAAGTCGCTGTGCTACCAGATCCCGGCCCTGGTCAGACCCGGCACCGGCATCGTGATCTCCCCGCTCATCGCGCTCATGCAGGACCAGGTGGACGCCCTGCGCGCCCTCGGCGTGCGCGCCGGCTTCATCAACTCCACGCAGGACTTCGACGAGCGGCGCGTGGTCGAGGCCGAGTTCCTGGCCGGCGAGCTGGACCTCCTGTACCTGGCGCCGGAGCGGCTGCGCCTGGACACCACCCTCGGCCTGCTCTCCCGCGGCAAGATCTCCGTCTTCGCGATCGACGAGGCGCACTGTGTGTCCCAGTGGGGCCACGACTTCCGCCCCGACTACCTCTCCCTGTCCCTCCTCGGCGAGCGCTGGCCGGACGTCCCCCGGATCGCCCTCACCGCCACCGCCACCCACGCCACCCACCAGGAGCTCACCCAGCGGCTCGGCCTGCCGACGGCCCGCCACTTCGTCGCCAGTTTCGACCGGCCCAACATCCAGTACCGGATCGTGCCCAAGGCCGACCCGAAGAAGCAGCTGCTCGGCTTCCTCCGGGAGGAGCACGCGGGCGACGCCGGGATCGTGTACTGCCTCTCGCGCAACTCCGTGGAGCGGACAGCGGAGTTCCTGACCGCCAACGGCATCGACGCGGTGCCGTACCACGCGGGCCTCGACGCGGGCACGCGCGCCACGCACCAGGCCCGGTTCCTGCGCGAGGACGGACTGGTCGTGGTCGCGACCATCGCCTTCGGCATGGGCATCGACAAGCCCGACGTACGCTTCGTCGCCCACCTGGACCTGCCCAAGTCCATCGAGGGCTACTACCAGGAGACCGGCCGCGCGGGCCGCGACGGTCTGCCGTCCACCGCCTGGATGGCCTACGGCCTGAACGACGTCATACAGCAGCGCAAGCTGATCCAGTCCGGTGAGGGCGACGAGGCGTTCCGCCGCCGGGCGGCCGCCCACCTCGACGCGATGCTCGCGCTGTGCGAGACGGTCCAGTGCCGCCGAGCCCAGCTGCTCGCCTACTTCGGCCAGGACCCCGATCACGCGGGCTGCGGCAACTGCGACACCTGCCTCGTCCCGCCGGAGACCTGGGACGGCACCGTCGCCGCGCAGAAGGTGCTGTCGACGGTGGTAAGGCTGCAGCGGGAGCGCGGGCAGAAGTTCGGCGCCGTGCAGATCGTCGACATCCTGCTGGGCAAGCGCACCGGCAAGGTGATCCAGTTCGACCACGACCAGCTGTCCGTCTTCGGCATCGGCCAGGACCTCAGCGAGGCCGAGTGGCGGGGCGCCATCCGGCAGCTGCTGGCCCAGGGACTGCTCGCGGTCGAAGGGGAGTACGGCACGCTGGTGCTCACCGAGGCGAGCGGCGAGGTGCTGCGGCGGGAGCGAGAGGTGCCGCTGCGCAAGGAGCCGAAGAAGCCGGCCGGCTCCCGGTCGCGATCGGCCGGTGCCTCCGGCGGCGACCGCAAGGCGAAGGCCGCCGCGGCCGAACTGTCCGACGAACTGCTCCCCGCCTTCGAGGCCCTGCGCGCCTGGCGTGCCGAGCAGGCCCGGGAACAGGGCGTCCCCGCATACGTCATCTTCCACGACGCCACCCTGCGGGAGATCGTCACCCAGTGGCCCGGCTCGGTGCGCGAGTTGGGCACGGTGAGCGGGGTCGGCGAGAAGAAGCTGGTCACGTACGGGGAGGGAGTGCTCGAGGTACTGGCCTCCCTGGACAGCCCGGCCGCGCCCGCCGCAGCCGCGCCCGCCGCAGCCGCGCCCGCCGCAGCCGCGCCGGCGGGAGCCGACCCCGCGGTGGACGACGAGCCCGAACCGGACGACTGGATGTAGCGGATCGGCCTGGGGCGATGCGGGGGAGCGTCACAGCCCCCGCGCCGCATAGGCCCTGACATCGGTGTCCGAGTCGGCCGTTGCGATGAAGAGGGGGGCTGGATTGTTGCGCCACGTGAGGGGATGTCGGGTGGCCAGCTGAGCTGCGGCTTTCCCTTCCGGCGGGGAAGATCCGCCACCCGGCGGACCGGTCAGGACAGTGCGGTCAGCCCCGGGGCGAACGTGATCAGCAGCGGGAGCAGCGGCACCAGCGCGGCCACCGTCGTGGTCAGGGCCCGGTGCCGGCGCAGCAGTCGCGGCGGCGGCTCCAGCAGGCGGTCCACGCGCTCGCCCAGGAGACGGCGGCTGGAGGCACAGGAGAGGACGCCCCGGTGCTGGTTCAGCTCGATCAGCGCGAGGGCCGTGGTGAGGTGCCCGCAGCGCCGGGACGCGGCGTCGTCGGCGGCCAGTTCCACCAGGCGGTGCGTCTGGTCGCAGAAGTGGGCGAAGAGCGGCACGCGGGGGAAGCCCGTGGCGAGCGCGGTGGACAGGTGCAGCAGCCAGTCGTGATGGGCGCGCGCGTGCCCGCGTTCGTGTGTGAGCACGGCGTCCAACTGATGGTCGGTGAGCCGCTGCAGCGCGCCGGTGGTGACGACCAGCTGCGGCGGATGTCCCGGCATCCACCAGGCGTCCGGGTACTCGTCCTCCAGCACCAGCATCGGGCCCCGTGCCGGGGGCAGCCCGGCGGGCAGGTCCGGGGCGCGCTCGCGCAGGTGCGCCCGGGCCTGGCCACGGCTACGGCGGGCCTCGACGAGTTCCCGGGCGAGCATCGCGGTCGTCCACGCGGCGCCGCAGGCGAGCAGAACGGTGAACGCGGCCGCCCACACCGGCGCCGCGGAGAGGTCGTAGGCGGCGGTGACGGCGGGCGGCGCGGGGGCGAACACGTGGTCGCGCACGGTGTGGAAGATGGCCGCCGCGCCCAGGATCAGCGCGGCCAGGCAGCACAGCAGGACGGTGGCGACCAGACACTGCCACACCCACAACCCGACCACGGGTTCCCGCTCGGGCCATGCGGCACGGGTCAGCGCGCGCGGTGCCGGTACGGCGGCCGTCAGGGCGACGACGCTCAGCAGGAGCAGGCAGACGGTCATGCCGGGGCTCCGGTTCCTGGTCGGAGTGGCGTGCGGGTGTCGGTGGTGCCGAGAGAGTGACGCGCGCGTGCGCATCGCGTGTGGTGCGTGTCCCTGTCAGTATGGCGAAGACGGGCGCCGCGAGTCAGGTGCCGGAGCCGAACCGGCCGCACCCGTTCGCGTCACACGGCCCTCTCCGCACGTCCTGTGCGCGCCCGCTCACGCAACACAGCGCGCGTCCACTCGCGCACCACCATGCGCGCCCGCTCCCGACGGCAGCACCGCGCACCGCGACTCACACCGCCGCGCGCCCCCGCTCCTGCCGCGCGCCCCGCGGGTCGAGGCCGGCGTCGTACGGCCGACCCCGCCCGCGGCGCGGGTTCACCCCGACACGATCCGCCCGCTGACCTCCCCCAGGCCGACCCGGTTCCCGTTCGCGCCGGGTGCCCAGGCCGACAGGGTCACGACGTCACCGTCCTCCACGAAGGCGCGCTTGCCGTCCGGGAGTTCGAGGGGGTCGCGGCCGTTCCAGGTCAGTTCCAGGAGGGAGCCCCGCTGGCGCTCCTCCGGTCCGCTGACCGTGCCGGAGCCGTACAGGTCGCCGGTGCGCAGGGAGGCGCCGTTCACCGTCATGTGGGCGAGCTGCTGGGCGGCGGTCCAGTACATGGTGGAGAAGGGCGGCTCGGAGACGACGTGGCCGTTGATCGCGACCGAGATCCGCAGGTCGTAGCCGCCGGGCTCGATCTCCGGCACCGAGTCGTCCAGGTACGGCAGCAGCGGGTGGGTGCGCTGTGGAGGCTCCACGCGCGCGTGCTCCAGCGCTTCCAGCGGAGTGATCCATGCCGACACCGAGGTCGCGAAGGACTTGCCGAGGAAGGGGCCGAGGGGGACGTACTCCCAGGCCTGGATGTCCCGGGCGGACCAGTCGTTCAGCAGGCACAGCCCGAAGACGTGCTCGCGGAACTCGCCGAGGGCGACCGGCCGGCCCAGCTCGGACGGCACGCCGACGACGAAGCCGACCTCGGCCTCGATGTCCAGCCGGATCGACGGCCCGAAGACGGGAGCGGGGTCGGCGGGGCCCTTGCGCTGCCCGGACGGGCGTACGACGTCCGTGCCCGAGACGATCACCGTGCCGGAGCGGCCGTGGTAACCGATCGGCAGGTGCTTCCAGTTGGGGGTGAGGGAGTCCTCGGCGTCCGGGCGGAAGATCTGCCCGACGTTGCGGGCGTGGTTCTCCGAGGCGTAGAAGTCGACGTAGTCCGCCACCTCGAAGGGCAGGTGCAGGGTCACCTCGGACAAGGGGTGGAAGAGCGGTTCGACCGCCTCGCGGTGCGCGGGTTCGGTGACCCAGGCGGTGACGGCGCGCCGCACCTCCGACCAGGTCGCGCGGCCGGCCGCCAGCAGTGCGTTCAGGGTGGGCCGGGCGAGCAGCGAGTGGTGCGGCGAGCCGAGCGCGGCGGCCGCGGCGCCCGCGTCGAGGACGTGGTCTCCGAGCCGGACGCCGACCCTCCGCTCCGTGCTGCCGGAGGGCGAGAACACGCCATAGGGAAGGTTGTGCGGGCCGAAGGGGTCGCCCTCGGGGACGTCGAAGGGGGGCATGGGGTACTGCCTCACTCTCATCCGGGCCATGCATGGCATGCGTTCCACGTGGTCGCGCCACACGTTACGGCCGGGACGCCCGTCTTGGGCAGTGCGCCCAGGCGGGACTTGGGGCGCGCCTCGACCAGGACTGCGGGAGTGCCCCCAGGAGGACGCCGCGGCGGCTCGCCGGGTTGCCCGCACAGGGCCTAAAGAGTTCGCAATGTCCGAATAGGCCTTGTCGGAGGCGGCAATTCCGGCTTAGCGTCCTTTGGGGACACGGACGGGGTGGGTCCGTTCCATTGGGGGGACACGTGGGGGGACCCGTGGCCGGAAACGCTGTCAGCGTGCCGTTCGAGGCCGACCGTGACGTGCCGGGGATGATCGTCAAGTTCGGCGACTACCCGCTGCATCACGGCGGTGTCGGCGCGATCCGCAGCCTGGGACGCCTCGGTGTGCCCATGTACGCCATCACCGAGGACCCGTACACCCCGGCGGCCTCCTCCCGCTATCTGAAGAAGGCGTTCGTGTGGCCGACGACCGGCGCGGAGGACCCGGGCCGCCTCATCGAGGGCCTGCTGCGTATCGGCCACCGGATCGGCCGCCCGACTGTCCTGATCCCGACCGACGAGGAGGCCGCGGTCCTGATCGCCGAGCATCAGGACGAACTGGCCGGAGCCTTCCTCTTCCCGCGCGTGGACCCCGGACTGCCCCGCCGGCTGGCCAGCAAGAAGGGCCTGCACGAACTGTGCGTGGAGCACGGCATCGCGAGCCCCTCGGCCGCGTTCCCCCGGTCGTACGAGGAGATCGTCGCCTTCGCCGACACGGCCCGTTTCCCGGTCGTGGCCAAGAACCGCGAGGCGTTCGTCCGCCGCAGACAACCCGCCGTCAACGGCACCACGAGGATCGCCACCCGGGAGGGCCTGCTCACCCTCGCCCGTGACTGGGGCGCGGAACCCGGCGTGATCCTCCAGGAGTACCTGCCGCGCGAGGAGGCCGAGGACTGGATCGTGCACGCCTGCTTCGACCAGGACTCCAGCCCGCTCGCGCTGTTCACCGGCGTCAAGGTCCGCTCGTGGCCGCCGCACGCGGGCATGACGGCGAACGCGTACGTCGTCGACAATCCGGAACTCGCCGACCTCGCCACTCGTTTCATCAAGCAGATCGGCTTCAGCGGCATCATCGACCTCGACCTGCGCTTCGACCGGCGCGACGGACAGTACAAGCTCCTCGACTTCAACCCGCGCATGGGCGCCCAGTTCCGCCTCTTCGAGAACGAGTCGGGCGTGGACGTCGTCCGTGCCATGCACCTGAATCTGACCGGCCACCCCGTTCCGGAGGGGGAGCAGCGCGCCGGCCACCGATACATCGTGGAGAACATCGACCTCCCCGCCCTCCTCGCCTACCGCCGCAGCGGCTACACGACGCCGCACGCGCCGGCGAAGGCGAGCGGGACGGAACTGGCCTGGCTCGCGGGTGACGACCCGCTGCCGTTCCTCACGATGCTGGCCCGCTTCGTGCGCCCGGGCGCGAAGCACCTCTATCAGCTGTGGCGGACCAACCGCCGCGGCAGCGGCACATCCACGAAGTAGGCAAGGCCACGAAGGTGGCGCACCACGCGTCCTGGGGAGGGACTTCGTGATTCGACCGGTTGCAGTCATCGGGGCCGGGCCGTTCGGCCTGTCCACCGCCGCCCACCTGCGGGCGCGCGGCATTCCCGTCCGCGTCTTCGGTGACCCCATGGTCAGCTGGCGCGACCACATGCCCCAGGGCATGCTCCTGAAGTCCACGCCCGTCGCCTCGAGCTTCGACTGCCCGCAGCCCGGCCACACCCTCGCCGACTACTGCGACGCGGCCGGGATCCGCCGCCTGGTGACCGACGAGGACATCATCCCGGTGGAGACCTTCATCGGCTACGGGGAGTGGTTCCGGCAGCAACTGATCCCCGACCTGGAGCAGGTGCGGGTCGTCTCCGTGGACCGCGACAAGAGCGGCGGCTTCGAACTCAAACTGGACTCGGGGGAGATGTTCACCGCGCGCGCGGTCGTCGTCGCCACCGGTCTGTCGGGCCTCGCGCATCTGCCCGCGGAGCTGGCGGGGGCGGCGGCCGACGGACCCGCCGCGACGGGCCCCGTCTCGCACAGCTCCCAGCACCACGACCTCACCCGTTTCGCCGGCAAGGACCTGATAGTCGTCGGCGCCGGCCAGTCCGCGCTGGAGACGGCGGCGCTCGCGGCCGAGGCGGGCGCCCGGGTGCGCGTGGTCGCGCGCGGGCGCGGCCGGGTCGCCTTCGGCGCCCCGCCCTGGGAGCAGCCCAGGCTGCGCCCCGAGTCCCCGTTCGGCCGCGCCTGGTCGCTGTGGGCGTTCAGCTACTACCCGCACCCCTATCGCTACCTGCCCGAGACGGCCCGCCACTACCTGGTCCGCCGGGTCCTCGGCCCGCTCGGCGCCTGGTGGCTGCGGGAGCGCTTCGAGAGCGGTGTGCAGGTGCAGGACGTCGAGCGGGTGGTGGGCGCGGAGGCCCCGGACGGCAGTCCGGTCCTCACCGTCCGCACCCACGGCGGCCGCACCGAGCGGATCACCGCCGACCATGTCATCGCCGCGACCGGCTACCGCGTCGACATCGCGGCGATGGACTTCCTCGGCGCCGAACTGCGCACCCGGCTCGCGGTGAGCCGTGGCGCGCCGAAGCTCGGCCCCGGCTACGTCTCCTCCGTGCCCGGCGTGTACTTCACCGGCCTGCCGGCGGCGTCCTCGTACGGCCCGGTGATGCGCTTCGTCTGCGGCACGGAGTTCGCCTCCCCACGCCTCGCGAAGCACCTGGCCGCGGCCCACGGCTGACGCCCGGGGCGGCCCCGGGGGTCCCACTGGGCCTCAGGGCCTCAGGGACTCACGCGCCGAAGTGTCAGCATCAGGGGCCGTGGGGGCGGTACTTGGGGCCCAGTGGCACGTAAGTGCCTGGAAAGAGTGGTGAGTCGGTGGGGTGTGGTGTCCGTATTCTCTGATCATGGCACCCTCCCCCGCGTACGCACTGATCGCCACCGACCTGGACGGAACGCTGCTGCGTGGCGACGACACCGTCTCCGAACGGTCGCTCGCCGCGCTCGCGCGGGTGGGGCGGGCCGGTGCCAGGCACCTGGTGGTGACCGGCCGCCCGGCCCCCAGGGTGCGGCCCCTGCTGGCGGACCTCGGCTGCACGGGGCTCGCGGTGTGCGGGCAGGGCGCGCAGGTCTACGACGCCGGGGCCGACCGCCTGTTGTGGTCGGTCCGGCTGGACCGGGAGCTGGCCGAGACCGCGCTCGGCAAGATCGAGGCCGAGGTGGGGCAGGTGTACGCGGCGGTCGACCAGGACGGCGTGGACGGGCTCACGCTGATCGAACCCGGCTATCTGATGCCCCACCCGACCCTGCCCGCGGTACGGGTGGACCGGCGCGACGACCTGTGGGGCGAGCCCATCAGCAAGGTGCTGCTGCGCCACGCCACGGTGCCGGACGACGAGTTGGCGGCCATCGCGCGCGGGGTGGTGGGTTCGCTGGCGACGGTCACCATGTCGGGGCCGGGGACGGTGGAACTCCAGCCGTGCGGGGTGACCAAGGCGACCGGGCTGGCGCTGGCCGCCGAGCGGCTGGGGATCGGTGCCGAACGGGCCCTGGCGTTCGGGGACATGCCGAACGACATCCCGATGTTCGACTGGGCCGGACACGGGGTCGCCATGGCCAACGCCCACGCGGAACTCAAGGCCGTCGCGGATGAGGTCACCTCGTCGAACGAGGACGACGGCATCGCCGTCGTCCTCGAAAGACTGTTCCCGACCGACTGGCCGGGATATCAGTAGTGCCTGCCGCGAGCGCCGATCAGTAGGCGCTGTTGACGTGGTCGATCGACCCGTAGCGCGCGGCCGCGTAGTTGCAGGCGGCGGTGATGTTGGCGACCGGGTCGTAGATGTTGAACGAGGTTCCGGCCACGTGGTACGCGTTGAACGTCGGGTCGATGACCTGGAGCAGGCCCTTGGACGGGATGCCCTTGGCCGCGTTGGAGTCCCACAGGTTGATGGCGTTCGGGTTGCCCGAGGACTCCCGCATGACGTTGCGGTAGATGCCGTTGTAGGAGCCGGGGATGCCCTTCTGGGCCATGATCGCGAGCGACTCGCGGATCCAGCCGTTGAGGTTGTTCGGGTAGCCGGCGGGGGTGGTGGAGACCGTCGGGGCCGCGGTGGTGGCCGCGGCGGCGCTGGTCGCTCCGATGAGCGGCATGGCGAGAACGGCGGCACCGGTACCGGCGACGGCGATCATGCGGACGAGGCGGGTGCGGCGGGACTGAGCGGCAGCAGGCATGGGGGTGTTCCTCTCCGGCGCCTGCGAGGTGAGCTGTCGGGTTCGGGCTGGGAGGTGCCCGGCCGTGTCCTGAAGGGACACGACTTAACCCCAAGCCGTTCCGGCGCGACATGTGCCGTCCGGTCCGGCGACTTACCTGGGTCCCCCGCTCCTGCCGTGCGAATGAGTTCGTCGATGGGTTACGTGGGCGGCGGCAGGATTCGGCGTCCGCCCGACGGGTCGGGAACGTATGCGAGAGCACATGTCGGGAACAAGTGCCTGATTCACACAACGCACTATTTGACCTTGGTCTGTGCCGTATGGGGTACTTGATCCTTTGCGGTTGCCAACCCTCAACTCGCCGAGGCGCAGGGGGAGAACGCCCGGCAGGGCGGCCGGGCGCTCCGATGAGCGCGCGTGACCCAATTCACGAAATAGCAAATGGCGCTAATTCGGACATGGGCGATTCGGGCGACCCGGCCCGGGGGTGTGGGTGCGGTGGAACCACTGACGCCGTGTCCGTCGTTCTCGTAGTGGCCGGAGCGTGGAGGGAGGTGGGGGGATGGGGCCACTCGGGTGTACGTCGGGGTGGGCTCACCCGAGATGCGGGGTTACTCCATCTATTTGCCGATTCGATACAAAGCTCTCTGATGCCTGGTTAGTCGATGAATGTCCGTTCTTACCGGATGATCAAAAAGGTGCCGGTCATGATCGATGCCGTCTGGGCTGGAGCCGTGGGCGCTATCGGTGATCGAAACAGGACCGGATACGCTGACTTGAGTGATGGCAGCGACCTATCGACAAACCGTGTAAGCGCCAGCAGACACCAGCAGACAGGAGACCCCTCGTGACCGTCGTCGGGCCGTTCGGGCTGAGCGTGCGGGACCAGGCTCTGGAAGCCGATGTCCAGGCCGGATTGGCGGCTGTCGAGGAAGGCTTGCTCGAGGCCACCAAGAGCGAGGTCCCGTTCATCACGGAGGCCGCGCAGCACCTCGTACGGGCCGGTGGGAAGCGGTTCCGGCCGCTGCTCGTGATGCTCGCGGCGCAGTTCGGCGACCGCTACGCGCCGGGCATCGTGCCGTCGGCCGTGGTCGTGGAGCTGACCCACCTCGCCACGCTGTACCACGACGACGTGATGGACGAGGCGGCCGTGCGGCGCGGCGTGGACAGCGCCAACACCCGCTGGAGCAACTCCGTCGCCGTCCTCACCGGCGACTTCCTCTTCGCCCGCGCCTCCCAGATCCTCGCCGACCTCGGTCCCGAGGCGGTCCGGGTGCAGGCCCTCGCGTTCGAGCGGCTGGTCACGGGCCAGATCCTGGAGACCGCCGGCCCGTCCGACGGCCGCGACCCGGTCGACCACTACCTGGACGTGCTGGGCGGCAAGACGGGCTCCCTGGTGGCGGTGTCGTGCCGGTTCGGCGCGATGATGTCCGGCGCCGACGAGACGGTCGTGGACGTGCTCACCCAGTACGGCGAGCGCCTCGGGGTGGCCTTCCAGCTCGCCGACGACGTCCTGGACATCGCCTCCGACTCCCACGAGTCCGGCAAGACCCCGGGCACCGACCTGCGCGAGGGCGTCGCGACCCTGCCCGTGCTCCGGCTGCGCGAGCGGGCGGCCCGGCTGGGGCTGCCCGAGGACATCGCCCTGTGCGAGCTGCTGGACTCCGACCTCACCGACGACGCCCGGCACGCCGAGGCGCTGGCCGCGCTGCGGGGCCACCCCGCGCTGGAGCAGGCCCGCCGGGACACGCTGCGGTACGCGGAGGAGGCGCGGGCCGCGCTGGCGCCGCTGCGCGAGTGCGACGCCAAGGCGGCGCTGTTGCAGCTGTGCGACGCGGTGGTCCACCGCGCCGGCTAGCCACGGCGGGCTCCGCACTGGGGGCAGGCCCGCAGCGGGGCCCGTACGAGGGCTGCACGCGCCCTGCGTGTCGGCCCTGCCCCGGCCCGTACGACTGCCGCGCCCGGCCCGTGCCAAGGCCCGTACGAGTCCCGTGTGAAGGCCCGCACGAGTCCCGAGCCAAGGCCCCTACGAGTCCCGCGCGAAGGCCGCACGCACCGCGGCTCTCCGGCACGCCCCCGCGGCCCGTCCGGCGGCCGTCCGCGTCCGGTTCGCCGTGTGCGACCCCTACGGGTCGGGGGAGCCGCCACCCCTACGTGTCATACCGCAGGCGTACACGGAGTTGGCTCCGTGGTCTGACGATTCCTCATGGCCGATTTGGTGAGATGGGTACCAGGGAAATCACCACTCCTCACCGATTCGGGTGAGAATGGCGGCTCAGGTGGACCAGCGTGAGGACAGCCGCCGCCGACGACGGAGGTAAGGCACACATGGCACCGTACGAATCCGACGACGCAGAGGGCGCCGCGCGGGACGAGGACCGGAGCTCCGGCCGCCGCAAGGCCGCCCGGTACGCCGTCCCGGTCGCGGTGGTGGGGGTGGCGGCGGCCACGATCGGGCTCGTCCCGGCGCTCGCCGACTCCGGCGACCCCGACCTGCCCAGGATCACCGCACAGCAACTCATCGACAAGATCGCCAAGTCGGACGTGCAGCAGCTGTCCGGCACCGTGAAGATCAGCACCGACCTCGGCCTGCCCGATCTCGGCGGCCTGGGGAGCGGCATCGCCTCCGGCGCGACCAAGGGCTCCGGCGACGGCTCCTCCGCCGACCCGCAGGCCAAGCTCACCGAGCTGGTCTCCGGCACGCACACCCTGCGCGTCGCCGCCGACGGACCCGACCGGCAGAAGCTGTCGCTGCTCGAACAGGGCGCCGAGTACAGCCTCGTCCACAACGGCAAGGACGTCTGGGGCTACGACAGCAAGAGCAACGAGGTCTCGCACAGCACCGCGGACGACTCCGGCAAGGACCGGCGGCGGGCCGAGCCCCCGGCCACCCCGAAGGACTTCGCCGACCAGGCCCTGAAGGCGGTCGACGACACCACGTCCGTCACCGTCGACGGCACCGCGCACGTCGCCGGACGCGATGCCTACAAGCTGCTGATCAAGCCCCGGCAGTCCGGCACCACGGTCGGCGCGATCAGCATCGCCGTGGACGCGAAGACGGGCATGCCGCTGAAGTTCACGCTGACCCCGAAGAGCGGCGGGGCCGCCGTGATCGACGCGGGCTTCACCCAGGTCTCCTTCGCCAGGCCGGCCGCCTCGGCCTTCGCCTTCACCCCGCCCAAGGGCGCGAAGGTCACCGAGGAGAAGAAGCAGCCCAAGGCGCGCGAGCACGCCCCGAAGTCCGGCGAGGGCTTCGGCAAGGGCCTGAACGGCGCCAACGTCCTCGGCAAGGGCTGGACCTCCGTCGCCACCTTCGACACCGGCGCCAAGGGCGGGATGCCGACCGGCGCCAAGGGCGGCGACCTCGGCGGATTCCTCGGCTCGCTGGGCGACAAGGTGTCCGGGAAGTTCGGCAAGGGCACGGTCTTCTCCACCCGCCTGGTCAACGCCCTGATCACCGACGACGGCAAGGTCTACGCCGGCGCCGTGACCAAGGACGCCCTGGTGAAGGCGGCGAACGCCGGGAAGTGACCTTCCCGGGTCTTCCGGGGCACGACGAGACGAGGGGGAGCCGATGGGCGAACCGTCCGCCATGGAGCCGGACCGGGCCGACGCGGCGGCGAGCGTCATCGCCACGCGCGGCCTGACCAAGCGCTACCGCGGCGGACAGCTCGCCGTCGACGGTCTCGACCTGACCGTCCCGGCGGGCAGCGTCTTCGGCTTCCTCGGCCCGAACGGCTCCGGCAAGACCACCACCATCCGCATGCTGGTGGGCCTCATCGAGCCGACCTCCGGCACGGCCCGTGTCCTGGGCCGGCCCATGCCACGGGCCGCCCGCACGGTCCTGCCGCAGGTCGGCGCGCTCATCGAGGGCCCCGCGCTGTACGGCTTCCTCTCCGGCCGGGACAACCTGCTGCGCTACGACGCCGCCGACCCGACCGCCGACCCACGTACCCGGCGCGCCCGGGTCGCGGCCGCGCTGGACCGGGTCGGTCTCGCGGCCGCCGCCGGCAAGAAGGCCAAGGCGTACTCGCTCGGCATGAAGCAGCGGCTGGGCCTGGCCGCCGCGCTGCTCCAGCCGCGCGGGCTGCTCGTCCTGGACGAGCCTCGAAGCCGGGCGGACAGATCCGTAACTACCCTGGCGCATCC
>NZ_JBSGDB010000043.1:0-32243 GCF_053602155.1 Streptomyces sp. NPDC004561 | reverse complement strand
AGAGCGCAGGTTGGCGGAGCGGATCGCGCGGTCGGCGAGGGCGCCGCGCGCGGCGTGGGCCGCCCGGACGGTGGCGTCCACCTCCTGGGCCGTGGCCTCCACCGCAACCTGTTCTCGCTGCTTCCCGGTGCGCGGGTCGACACTCCAGACTGGTGCTGCTGCCACCGCGGGTCCCTCCCAGTAAGGCCGCAAATCACGAGACAACTCGGTCGTCCATCAGTCCGCGTTCGATATACTGAACACCGTCTCTGATGATGAATATGCTGCTCGGAGACTATATATCTCAGGTCCTCGTCGAACGAAGGGGTCAAGTGCGATGACGGCAGTCGAAGCAGGCGGCGGGGCGCAGGTCAAGTCCGCGGTACGGACCGTCGAGCTGCTCGAGTACTTCGCCGGCCGGCCCGGTATGCACTCCCTCGCGGCCGTCCAGGAGGCCGTGGGCTACCCCAAGTCCAGCCTGTACATGCTGCTGCGCACGCTCGTGGAGCTGGGCTGGGTGGAGACGGACGCGACGGGCACGCGGTACGGCATCGGGGTGCGGGCGCTGCTCGTGGGCACGTCGTACATCGACGGCGACGAGGTGGTGGCCGCCGCCCGCCCGACCCTTGACCGGCTCTCCGACGACACCACGGAGACCATCCACCTCGCCCGGCTCGACGGCACCAACGTCGTGTATCTGGCCACCCGGCAGTCCCAGCACTACCTGCGGCCCTTCACCCGCGTCGGGCGCCGGCTGCCGGCCCACTCCACCTCCCTGGGCAAGGCGATCCTCGCCACGTACACCGACGAGCAGGTGCGCAAGCTGCTGCCGGAGACCCTGCCCGGGCTCACCGAGAACACCCTCACCGACCGGGAGAAGCTCATCGAGGAGCTGCACCAGGTGCGGGAGCAGGGCTTCGCGGTCGACCGCGAGGAGAACACGGTGGGGTTGCGCTGCTTCGGCGTGGCGATCCCGTACCGCACCCCCGCCCGCGACGCCGTCAGCTGCTCGGTGCCGGTGGCCCGGCTGACCCCGGCCCACGAACAGATGATCAAGGACGCCCTGTTCGACGCCCGCGACCGCCTGACCCTGGCCACCCGCAGACTCTGACCACGCCACACCCCCGTCCACCGGGCCGCCGAATCCACGGCCCGGCGGCGGTGGGTCTCCCGACGAGGACGCGAAGTCGCTACGCGCACCCACAGCCCCACGGGCATGGCGTCGCGGATCACAGGTGGGCGCGCGCGTCGCCGACGTGGTCGTGTCCCAGGTGGTCCGGGGTGGTGGGCGTCGTAGGGTCGGTAGTCATGGAGATCGCGTTGCGGATGGTGGAGGACGAGGATCTGCCGGTGTTCTTTCGGCAGATGACCGACCCGGAGGCGGTCCGGATGGCCGCGTTCGGCCCGAAGGATCCGGCCGACCCGGACGCCTTCGAGGCCCGCTGGAAACGCATCCGCGCCTCCTCGGACGTACTGCGCACGGTGCTGGCCGACGGACGGGTGGCGGGCAGCGCGGCGGTCTACGGGGAGCCCGGCGAGCGCGAGGTGACGTACTGGATCGACCGCGCGTACTGGGGCCGGGGCGTGGCGACGGCCGCCCTCGGCGCGCTGCTCGCCGAGGTCCCCGAACGCCCGCTGTACGCGCGGGCGGCGGCCGACAACGCCGCCTCGCTGCGCGTCCTGGCCAAATGCGGCTTCCGCGAGTCCGTCCGCGTCCGGGGGTTCGCCAACGGGCGGGGCCACGAGATCGACGAGGTCGTGCTCATCCTGGACGCCTGAGCGCCTCCCCCGCGCGGCGGAGCCGGATCGTCGGGCCGCAGGAGGTGAACGCCCCCGGCCGCACGGGAGCGTTGGGGCATGACCTACTCGAGCGCTCCCGCGGCGCCCGCCGTCGCCGTCGCCGTCGGCGCCCGGCGCCGCGTGCTCCGGTGGATCGCCGACGGCGCCTGTCTGCCGTACCGGTCGCTCAAGATCGCCTGGATCGCCGGGAGTCACCTCGGCATCCCGGACGGCAGCCCGCTGCTGGAGCACCGGCTGACCCTGGCGCTCGTCAACGGCCTCACCGTGCTGATGGACGCGGCCGTGGTCGTCCTGGCGCAGCTGCTGACCCGGCCCTGGGGGCGGCGGGTGCCCACCCTGCCGCTCGTGGTGCCGATGTGGTGCGCCACGGGGCTGCTCACGCCCATCATGGTGGGCTTCCCGCTGCAACTCGCCCTCGGCGGCGGTGGCGGAGGCGGCGGAGACGAGTCGTTCCTCGCCGAGTGGGTCTTCGGGGTGGTGTACGGCGGGTTCATCGTCCAGGGGCTGGCGCTGGGCGCGCTCTTCGCCGGCTACGCGCGCGACCGCTGGGGCCGCCTGTGGCGGGGGCGGGTGCGGGAGCTGCCCGTCCCGGGCGCGGCGGACGCGAGACGGCCGACGGCCGTGGCGGCGGCGCTCATCGCCCTGGTCCCGGCAGGGGTGCGGCTGCTGCGGGCCTGCGGAGCCACGGCCGGGGTGGGCCGAAGCGGCGACCCTCGCATGGAGGTCGTCCTCGCCCTCTTCCTCGCCGCCGCCGTCACCGGCGCCTGGCAGCTCGCCTTCCGCCGGGGCCGGACCCTGCCGGTCGCCGTGCCGCTGGCGCTGGCCTGGACCGGCTCCGCGGCCGTGGCCTGCTGGGGCGGCTGGGTGTCGCTCGCCGGGCTGGTGACCGGCGAGAGGCCGACGCCGCTGCTGGGCCTCACCTACGCTGGGCAGATGATCGTCGGCTTCCTCGTGGCGGCCCTCACGGTCCGCCTCCTCGCCGAGCGGTCCGCCAAGGGCACGCCGTGACAAGGGCGTTGGGCCTGCTGTTCGGAGGTCGGGCGCGCCGCCGCTGGATCCATCTGATCCTGGGCGGCGCGCTCGCCATGCCGTACGTCCTCGTCGGCTCGGTGGTCCTCGGACCGCTCACCGGCGTGAACGACGTGTTCAGCTCCCTCCCCCTCCAACTGGGCTCGTTCGGCGTCGGCTTGCCGCTCGCCGCGGTCACCTCGCTCTTCCCGCTGACCCGTCCGCTGGAGTCGGCCGCCGCCCGCGCACTGTGCGGGATCGACGGGGACGCCCTCGCGCACGGTCCGGCGCGCACCCGGGCCGAACGGGTGCGCACGGCCGCCTGGTTCACGCTCCACCTGGGGTTCGGCGGGATCCTCTCGGGCATGTCGCTGGCCGTGCCGCCGTTCGCGGTGGTGCTGATCGTGCTGCCGGTGTTCGCCGGGCTGCGCGACTCCCGGCTCGGCCTGCCCGAAGTGCTCTGGCACGGCTGGGCGTTGGCGCTCGCCCCGGTCGCGGGCCTGGCCATGCTGCTGGCGCTCGCCGCGTGTGCCGCCGGCTGCGCGGCCCTGCTGGCCCGCTGGGCGCCGGCCCTGCTCGGGCCCACCCCGCAGGACCTGCTGGCCGCCGCCGAGGCCCGCGCCGCCGACCTCGCGGTCCGCAACCGGCTCGCCCGCGAGCTGCACGACTCCGTCGGCCACGCCCTGAGCGCGGTCACCCTCCAGGCGAGCGCCGCCCGCCGCCTCCTGGACAGCGACCCGGAGTTCGTCCGCGAGGCGCTCGCCGCGATCGAGGACACCACCCGCCGCACGGTCGGCGAACTCGACGCCGTACTCGGTGTGCTGCGGGACGGCGACGGTCCGGGCACGGCGCCCGCGCCGACGCTCGCGGCCGACCTGGAGGGGCTGCTGAGCCGCACCCGGGCCGCCGGGCAGCCGGTGACGGCCACCGTCGGCACCGACCCCGCCGCCCTGCCGCCGCTGGTCTCCCGGGAGGCGTACCGGATCGTGCAGGAGGGCCTGAGCAACGCCCTCAGACACGCGGGCGAGCCGGTCTCCGTGCGGATCACCACCGCCCCGCGAACAGCCTTCCGTCGGCGGCCGCCGCCAGCCGCCGCACGCTGTCCTGGCTGACCGTGGCGAACGGATCGCCCTCCACGGCCGTCCCCGCGCCCCGCGCTGAGGGCACCGACGCCCGGAACTCACCGGGTGCCCGTGCCGCCCTCCGGTCGATGAACTCGCCCATGCGCCCGAGGAGTTCGGTGGTGCGGTTGCGGGCGGTGCGGGGCAGGCCGAGCAGGAGCAGTTCGCGAACGCCGTCCCGGAAGGCGTAGGAGTCGGGCGGCCCGCCCGGGACGGTGGTGAGCATGCCGCTGAGGATGACCTCGGCCAGGTGCTGGGGGCGCGGATCCGGCTCGACGGCGGCCTGGACCAGGCGCATCACCGGCAGGTCCGGCCGCCCCAGCGCGAGATGGCCGGCCAGCCGGAACGCCTCGGGCGAGGCGGCCGCCCGGAACCGCAGCACCAGTTCCCCGGCGGACAGCAGGCCGACGTCCGTACGGTCCTCGGCGTCCGCCGGCAGGGGACGGCCCAACTCGGCGACTGCGGCCGGGAACTCGGCTCCGCCCGGGGTCGAGAGCAGCGCGGCCCAGTGCGCCAGCCACCGCGGCTCCGGCTCCAGCACGGGCAGGTGGACCGCGCCGCCGGTATCGGCGGACTCCCGGGGCTCGGGCTCCGCCGGCTCCTCGGGCCGCTCGTAGGGGGTGAAGACGAGCGCCGCCGTGGGGGCCGCGGGGTACGGGGCCGACAGGCGGCCGGGGGTGGCGGGCAGGGCCGTGTCCCGCCACAGGTGCTCCGGGAGCGGCTGTACGACGGCCAGGGGCATCCGGCGCGCCCAGCGGTGCAGGGTGGCGTACCAGAGGGTGCCCGCGGGGCCCTCCCGCCACTGCGGGCCCATGCAGTCGCTGATCAGGAGGGTGACGGTACGGCCGTCGGCGGTGTCGTGCGCGTCGGGGCCGCGCACGCGGCCGTCGGCGGTGGCGCGGTACAGGGCGACCGTGCGGAAGGCGCCCGACTGGGCCAGGGCCGTGTGCAGCTCGCGGACCAGGGGCCGCCAGACCGGCATGGTGGGGCCGGCGTCGTACACCAGGTTCAGGCGCAGCCAGCGCTCCCGCGCGGGTCGCATCACCGGCAGCCACCACTCGGGGGACGCGCCGAGGCGGGCGATGCGGTCGGCGGTCGCCCGCTCGTCCAGCTCGTGGCCCACGGGCGCGTCGATGCGGCGCTTGAGCGGGCGCAGCGAGCGCTGCAGCGCGAGCGGGTGGCGCAGCATCGGGGGCGCCGGGGCCAGCAGCGTGGTGTGGGGCCGGCCCGCCGCCGGGGCGGGACGGCGGGAGGGCAGGTGCAGGGGGACGCGGGCGGGCGGTTCGGGAGCCGGGGCGGGCTCCCGGCCGGGCGCCTCGTCCCGGTCCGGTGGGAGCGGAGGCGGGTGCGGGTGCGCCGCCTCCCGCTCCGGGAGTCCGCGCCCGGAGGTCGCGTCGCCGGTGCCGTCGGGGCCCATCTGACGGGCCAGCCACAGCAGTTCGGCCAGTTCGAGCGGGGTCGGCCGGGCTCCCCGGGTCGCCTCGGCCAGGATGTCCGCCAGGCGGGCCAGGGGATCCCGGGGGCCCGGGCGTTCAGAAGACATCGGACTCGGCGGCCGGCCCCAGGTACGGCATCAGCTGTTCGGCCAGCCGGTCGAGGGACTCGGCGTCCAGGTCGACCGAGCGAGCCAGGTAGATCGCGTTGAGGAGCTGGTCGGTGGCCAGGTCGCCGACGCCCGTACGGGACAGGAAGCGGTCGATCAGGGTCCGCGCGTACGCGTCGGGTTCGCCCAGGTGGGCGCGGACGATCCCGGCGAGGTGCCGGTCGTCCGGCTGGCGCAGATGCAGCGTGACGCAGCGGCGCAGGAACGCGGGCGGGAACTCGCGCTCGCCGTTGCTGGTGAGGACGACGAAGGGGAAGGACCGGCAGCGGATCCGGCCGCGGGCCACCGGGACCCGCTCCTCGGTGCCGTCGACCAGCACCTCGGCGACGCCGTCCGGTGCGCCCCGGGACGCGCGCACCAGCTCGGGGATCTCGTACTGGCCCTCCTCCAGCACGTTCAGCAGGTCGTTGGGCAGGTCGAGGTCGCTCTTGTCGATCTCGTCGATGAGCAGGGCGCGCGGGCGGGTGTACGGCAGCAGGGCGGTGCCGAGGGGGCCCAGGCGCAGATGGTGCTCGACGCCCGACTCGTCGGCCGTGTCCTCGGCCCGGTCCTGCCGGACGGCCTGGTGCCGGGCCGCGTACAGCCGCGAGAGCGGGTCGTACTGGTAGAGGCCGTCGTGGAGCGTGCTGCGGCTGGTGATGTTCCAGCGCAGCACCGGGCCGAGCCGCAGCTCGCGGGCGACGGCGTACACGAGCGAGGACTTCCCCGTGCCCGGCGGCCCGGTGACCAGCAGCGGACGGCGCAGATACAGGGCCGCGTTGACCAGTTGGACCGTCTGCTCCGTGGCCTGGTACGTCTCGGCGCGGTGCATGCGGTCCGGGGAGACGGCCGGGACGCCGGCGGCCGCGTCCGGCGCGTCGAGCACCGGCCCGCCGTCGAAGGCCCGCCAGGGCGGTGGCGGGGGCAGCTTCGTGATGCCGTCGTGCGGCTCGTTCGTACCGGTGTAGACGGGCCACAGGGGCATGGGTTCTTCTTCTCCGTGGGGGGCGCGGTCGGTCAGTCGACGGGTGAGCGCAGGCTCGCGGCGGGCTCGGGGAAGCAGCGTGGATCGTCCCAGAGCAGTTGCAGGTCTCTCGCCCAGTGCAGGTCCGGCTCGTCGTCGGCGTCCGCGGTCAGCCGTAAAGCCATGATGTGGCGCGGGAGTTCGGCGAGCGGTACGCCGGCGACCGCCGTGGAGAGCCGGTCCAGGAACGCGCTGCCGGGGCAGGACGGATCCGGGTGCCCGGCACCGGGACAGCCGGTCCGGGACCACAGCAGGACCGGTACGGGGACGTTGAGACCGACCTCGAAGTGCCGGCGTGCCGCCGCGGGCGGGGCCGCGAAGCCCGCCAGCCCGGCCTCGCCGTCCCACAGCCGCTTGCGCAGGCTGGGCGGCCGCTCCTGGGTGCCGCACTCGACACGGTGCACCTCGACGCCGCGCCCGGAGTCCAGCCGCTGCCACTTCTTGCGCAGCTGGTGACGCAGCCGGCCGCTGTGGTGGCGCGCGCGGTCGGTCACCACCAGGGGATAGGCGCACCCCAGGGGCGTGCTGTCGTCCGCGCCGCACTCCCAGTGCGCCACCGCTTCGTTGAGCCACTCGCGCGGCAGGACGAACGTCACCAGCTCGTCTGCGTCCGGGGCGAGGTGGGCGACGGCCTCGTCGATGCGGCCCTGGACGTAGGCCCGCACGCCGGTCCGCGGCAGCCGGCGCGTGCCCACCGGCCGGCGCTGCCCGTCGCGGTACGCGGACACCTCCACGGTCACCTGGTCTAGCCCGGCGCCGCTGTGATCGATCTCGACGACGACCGGCGACCAGGCCGACGTGGCGGGGGAGTCCGGTGGCCGGGCCGGGCCCGAGTCCAGCAGGTCCCGCAGCCGGCCGGTGAACCGGCTCACCGCCCCCGGGTCCGGCACCTCCCACTGCACATACGCGGCGGCCGCCCACAGGGAGGTGAAGCCGCCCGGCGGCAGGGGCGGCCCGAAGGCGCCCACCGCGTCCACGTACAGCCGGTTCGGATCGCACTCCCGGCCGTCGCCCGCGGCCCGCCGCAGCAGCGCGTACAGCTGCCGGCGAGCGTCGTCCCGGTGGCCGGGGGTGGGCACCAGCTCGCCCAGCTCGGGCCAGTACCGGGCCATCACGTCCAGGGGCAGCATCCGGCCCTTGCGCACCTCGGGCGTGCCCGAGGCCGCGGTGACCATGCCGACCACCCTGCCGTCGGGCAGGGTCGCCGCCGCCCCGCTGAATCCGGCCACGAGCGGTTGCCCATGGCCGTTCCAGGCGACCAGTTCCAGCCACTCGTCGGCGATCAACTGGCCCGAAACGGCCTGGTACTCGGCGAGCGTGCCCTCGTCGTAGCCCTCGGGGAAGCCGTAGGCGACCAGTTTGGGGTACGGCTCGGTGCAGGCGGTGTCGGGCGGCGCGAAGCCGGCCGGGACCAGGGGGACGTCGTCGTCGAGCTGGAGCACGGCGATGTCGCCGGGGTCGGTGGCGTCCCCCGCCCAGCCGCCGTGGGCGACGACCGACGCGGGCAGCTCGCCCAGTTCCCTGGCGTGCGGGAAGACGACGGTCACCGCCGCCCGGTCGCTCCCCCGGACGACATGGGCACAGGTGAGCACCCGGCGGCCGGCGACGAGGAAGCCGGCCCCCACCTCGTTGCCACAGTGGATCCGGGCGTGCCAGGCGGCGCTGTTCATCAGCGGTCGGCGGGCTCCGGGTCCGGCGCGGTCTGCCCCGGCACGGTCCGGCCGGGCGTGTCCGGCGCCGACGGCGGTTCGGGGGACCAGCTGAGCTTGACGACCAGGTGGCCCTCCGTCGACCCCTTCGCGATGACGGCGCCGGCCTCCGCGGACATCCGCACGCCGAACTCGATCTCCACCGCGTCGGGACGCAGGCTCCCGTCCCGGAAGACCCGCAGCGCGGCCGAGGCCGCCGCCCGCACGCCCTCCAGCGCTCCCTCGAAGGTGCGCGTCGCCAGCGCAGGCCCGTCGCCGCGCGAGACGAGGCGGGTGCCGGATCTGGTGGCGACGTCCTCCACCACCACGAGCGCGCCGTCCTCCGTCGTGAACTCCACCAGCCCGTCCATGGCCACGTCCGCTCCCCCTCGTACCCGACTCGTGTCCAACTCCTATGTTACGGACGGTGCTTCGGGTGTCACATCGTTGGCGGCGGACGGTGGGCGCCCGCCGGGATTGGCGAGAACCCGCCACTGCGCCAACCCGCCACGTCCGGTCAACTGCCCTGTCGTACATACCACCTGACACTCGTTACGGCACGCGACACGCTCGACACACACGAGAAGAGGCGTGGATGACCACAGGACCAGTCAGACGCGGGGCGGCACTGCTGGTGGCGGCACTGCTGGTGGCGGCGCTGGTGGGCGCCCTGGTGCCGGCCGGGCCGGCGGCGGCCCGCACCGCCCCGGCCCCGCACCCTCCCGGTTCCAGCGCCACCGCCACCACCGTCACCCTCGTCACCGGCGACAAGGTCACCGTCACCGGCCTCGGGCGCGGGAAGCGGACGGTCACCGTCGAGCGGCCCCCGGGCGCCACCGGCGCCGTGCGCACACAGTCGAGCAACGGCGACCTCACCGTCGTGCCCGACGAGGCGCTGCCGTATCTGCGGGCCGGGACGCTCGACCGGCGGCTGTTCGACGTGAGCGGGCTGATCCGGCAGGGGCTCACCGACGCGAGGACGGACGCGCTGCCGCTGATCGTGACCTACGACAGGGGCGCCCGGGCCGTCGCCCCGGCCGGCACCGAACGGGCCCGCGGCCTGCCCAGCCTGCGCGGGGCCGCCCTGGAGGCCGGCCGGGGAAGCGCCTTCTGGCGGTCGTTCACCCACGGCGACGGGATCGGCAAGGTCTGGCTCGACGGCCGGGTGCGGGCCGACATGGCCGAGAGCAACGCCCAGATCGGCACGCAGGCCGCCTGGGACGCGGGGCTGACCGGCAAGGGCGTCACCGTCGCCGTCCTCGACACGGGCGTCGACCTGAGCCACCCGGACCTGAAGGACCGGGTGAGCGAGACGAAGAGCTTCGTCGACGGCGAGGACGTCGCCGACCGCGACGGGCACGGCACCCACGTCACCTCCACCGTCGGCGGCAGCGGTGCCGCCTCCGACGGCAGGGAGAAGGGGGTCGCGCCGGACGCGACGCTCGCCGTGGGCAAGGTGCTCGGCGACCAGGGCTCGGGCAGCGAGTCCCAGATCATCGCCGGCATGGAGTGGGCGGCACGGGACGTGCACGCCCGTGTCGTCTCCATGAGCCTCGGCTCCACCGACCCGAGCGACGGCACCGACCCGATGGCGCAGGCGGTGGACACCCTCTCGAAGGAGACGGGCGCGCTCTTCGTCGTGGCCGCCGGGAACACCGGCTCCCCGTCCTCCATCGGCTCGCCCGGCGCCGCCGACGCGGCCCTCACCGTCGGCGCGGTCGACTCCGCCGACCAGGCGGCCTGGTTCACCAGCGCCGGACCCCGCCACGGCGACAACGCCCTCAAGCCCGACCTCGCCGCCCCCGGCGTCGACATCCTCGCCGCCCGCTCCCAACTCGTCCCCGGCAGCGGCTACTACACCTCCATGAGCGGCACCTCCATGGCGACCCCGCATGTCGCCGGGGTGGCCGCCCTGCTCGCCGAGGAGCACCCCGGCTGGACCGGCGCCCAGCTGAAGGACGCGCTGATGTCCACCTCCAAGCGGCTCGACGCCTCCGCCTACACCCTGGGCGCCGGACGCGTCAGCGTGCCGGACGCGGTGAAGGCCGCCGTCACCGCCACCGGCAGCGCCGACCTCGGCTTCTACAGCTGGCCGTACGACGCGGACAAGCCGGTCACCAGGACCCTCACCTACGCCAACTCGTCCGATCACGACGTGCGGCTGAAGCTGTCCGTCCAGGGCGCCCCGGACGGCGTCGCCACCCTCGCCGACCCGGAACTCACCGTCCCCGCCCACGGCTCCGCGTCCACCACCGTCACCGGCGACGGCTCCAAGGCCCCGGTCGGCGGGACGAGCGGCCAGATCCTCGCCGTGGACGACTCCGGCAGCACGCTCGCGCACACCGTGTTCGGGCTGGTCAAGGAGGACGAGCGGTACACGCTCACCGTGCACGTCAAGGACCGCGCCGGGGCGCCCGCCGCCGCCGACCTCACCGTGCAGCGGCTCGCCGCCGGCGAGGACGCCCAGCCGGCCCACGTCGGCGACTCCGGAACCCTCAGGCTCCGCCTGAAGCCGGGCACCTACGCCCTCGCCTCCTTCCTCGACGTGCGCGGCGGCCACGGCGCCGACTCCCTCGGGCTCGGCTTCCTCTCCGCGCCCGAGATCACCCTCGACCGCGACCGCGAAGTGACCCTGGACGGACGCCGGCTGCGCGAGATCGAGGCACGGGTGGACAGACGCACCGAGACCCACCAGCTCCTCATGGAGTACGACCGGAACGCGGGCGGCGCCGACCTGTTCGGCGCGGTCCAGGTCCCCCTCGCCTACGACAGCGTCTTCGCCGCGCCCACCCCGAAGGTCACCCGGGGCGCCTTCGAGTACCGCACCGTGTGGCGGCTGGCCAGGCCCCAGCTGGAGGTCGGCGGCGTGGGCGAGGCGACCGTCCAGCCGGGCGGCACGCTCATTGAGGGCCGCACGAAGCTGCCGCTGGTGGACGTCGGCGACGGCCCCATGACCTCGGTGTCCGGCAAGGCGGTGCTGGCGCACCTCGCCGACGGCGCCGACCCGGCCGCGCTCGCCCAGGCCGCGCAGGACGCGGGGGCCAGGGCGCTGTTCGTCACGGACGACGCCCCCGGCCGGCTGATGGCCTGGTGGGGCACGGAGGACAACGCCGACCGCCCCCTGCAGATCGCCACGGTGAACCAGGCCGACGCGGCCCGGCTGCGCGCGAAGAAGATCGTCGACATGACCGGCACCCGCGACTCGCCGTACGTGTACGACCTGTCCGAGGGCCACCGGGGCGCCGTCCCGGACCGGGACCTCACCTACGCGCCCACGTCCCGTGAACTCGCCGCCGTGCGCGTCGCGTTCCACGCCGCGCAGCCGGTGAGCGGCGACGAGTTCCGTTACTCGATCACCGGTGCCTTCCCCGTCGGCCTCGGCTTCCAGGAGCGCGTCGACCTGCCCGCCGAGCGCACCGACTACGTCTCCACCGGCCCCGGCCAGCTGTGGCACGAGTCCGTCACCGCCCGCGACGGCGCCCTGGAGGAGCGCAGCGGCCTGGTGCGCTACACCGGCGGCACGCACCCGGCGCTGCACTGGTTCCGGCCGGTGTGGCACCCGTGGCTCGGCACCGGGCTCGGCTGGGGCCAGCAACGCTCGGGGAACCAGATCCAGTTGAACACCCCGGGCTGGGGCGACTCCGGTCCCGACCACACCGGCTTCGGCGACGTGTGGAGCAGGGACAGCGGCATGAGCCAGACCACCGCCGCCTACCTGGACGGCACCCTCGTCGACGAGCGCACCGGCTCCGCCGCCTACGTGTGGGACGCGCCCGCCGACGAGCACACCTACACGGTGGTCACGGACACCGCCCTCGACCCGGCCCACTGGAAGCCGGCCACCCAGGGGCACACCGAGTGGACCTTCCGCTCGGCGGCCACCCCGGAGGACCACTGGACCTGTCTGCCGCTGATCAACCTCGCCTTCGGCATCGACACCGACCTCGCCGGCTCCGTGCGCGGCGGCCGGCGCGTACCGGTCACGCTCGGCGCGCGGTACGTGGCCGGCGCCGCCGGCACCGGCACCCTCGGCGGCGGCCGGCTGGAGGTGTCGTACGACGAGGGCACGACCTGGCGGCCGGTCCGGCTCACCGGCGGCCCCGGAGCGTCCTGGCGGGGCACGCTGGACGTGCCCCGCACCGCGTCCTCCCTCTCGCTGCGGGCCTCGGCCCACGACGACCGGGGCGGCTCGGCGACCCAGCGGATCATCCGGGCGGCCGGGGTGAACTGACCTACGGCCGGGGGAGGTTCGTGGGATCATCGGGGCCCGCCGGGTCCACGATGCCGCGGACCACCCCCAGCTCCACCAGGTCCTGCGGCCGGATGCGCAGCTGGCCGGCGGTCGCCTCGACCTGCTCCGGCGGCCGTTTCAGGATGGCCGCCGCGAGCTCCGGGGCGATCACCGAGAAGTAACTGTCCGGCGTGGCCCAGGTGTTGCCGGGCGCGGCCAGCGCGAGCGCCCCGCCGGAGCCGCCCTCGCCGATGAGGAGCGCGGTGACCGGCACCCGGGCGGCGGCTATCGCCCCGAACACCTCCGCGATCGCCGCCCCGGCGCCCTGCCGTTCGGCCTCCGCGTCGTTCGCGGCACCCGGGGTGTCCACCAGGGTCAGCACCGGGATGCCGAGCCGGTCCGCCAGCCGGATCAGCCGCGCGGCGGTCCGGTACCCGGCGGGCCGGGTCGCCGTCCCGGTCTGCGCGGCGTAGGCGACGGTACGGCCGTCGTGCTCCCCGAAACCGCAGAGCATCCCCGCGGGGTCGGTGCCCCCGCACCGGTCGCCTTCGATGCGCACCCGACGGGCGAAGTAGGTGTCCAAGTAGGCCCGCGCACGCGGACGCCCGGCATCCCGCGCCCGCCGAACAGCCTCCCACCCGCTCCCCACCACCCCACCGCCCCCGAGAGCACCCGGCACGGGGGCCGGTTCCGGGCGGCGGGCGTGCGCGGGGGTGGGGGTGACGGTCGGTGAGCCGGTGGGGGCGGGGGCGCGTGTGGTGGGGGCGCCGGTGGTGGGAGTGGTCGGCGATGTGCCGGTGGCCGGGGGCGTGCCGCCGTCGGTGGCTTGGTCTGGGTGCTGGGTGGGCGTGACGGTCGGTGAGCCGGTGGGCTCGGATGTGCCGGCGGTGGGGGCGGTCGGCGGTGTGTCCGACGGGGCGGTCGCGGTCGTCGGTGTGCCCGCCTGGGCGCTCGTGGTCGGTGGTGCGGTCTCGGGCGGCGATGTTTCCCGGTGTGTCGGTGCCGGTGGGCCGGACAGCAAGTGGAGCCAGGTACCCAGGAGTTCCTTCAGGTCGTCCGCCGGGACCACCGCGTCCGCCGAGCCCGCCGCCACCTGGGCCTCCGCGGTGTAGGCGGTGGGGTCGGCGTCGGGTGGGCGGACGCGGGAGCCGGCGAAGCCCACCTGGGCGTCCGGCAGGGCGAGGACGACGTCGGCGCCCGCGCCGAGCGTGGCCCAGCCGCCACCGGTGGTCGGATCCCGCAGCACCGCGATCTGCGGCAGCCCCGCCTCCCTCGTGAGCGCCGACTGCCGCGCCACCCGCTGGAGCTGGGTCAGCGCGATCATGCCCTCCTGCATCCGGCTTCCCCCGGTCGCGATCAACGGCACGACGGGCAGCCGGTGTTCACGGGCGTGCGCGTACGCCGCCTCCAGCCGGTCCCCGGTGCGTTTGCCCAGGGAGCCGCCGAGGAAGCCGAACTCGAACGCGATCAGCACGGCCCGGGTGCCCGCCACGGTCGCGGTGCCGCAGACCACCGACTCCGCCTCGCCGGTGCGCCCGGCGGCACGGGCCCGCGCGGCGTCGTACCCCTGCCAGCGGAGGGGCCCGTCCGGCCCGGACTCCCGCTCGGGAACAGGCAGTTCGGCGAAGCTCCCGGCGTCCGCGACGAGCGCCAGTACCTCCCGCGCCGAGCGCCGCTCAGGCATCGGCCAGCGCCCGCTTCATGATCTTCCCCATGTCGTTGCGGGGCAGCGCGTCCAGGTAGCGGACGACCCGAGGACGCTTGTGCGGGGCGAGCCGCCGGGCCACGTGATCGGCCAGCTCGGCGGCGGCGGGGGGCGCCTGCGGATCCGCCGGGACGATCCACGCCACGATCCGCTCGCCCAGGTCCGCGTCCGGCTCCCCGGTGACCGCCGCCTCGCGCACCCCGGGATGTTCCAGCAGCGCGTTCTCGATCTCACCCGCCCCGATCTTGTAACCGCCGCTCTTGATCAGGTCGGTGGCCTTGCGGCCCACGATCCGCACGTACCCGTCGGCCTCCCGCACGGCCATGTCCCCGGTGCGGAACCAGCCGTCGGCGGTGAACGCGGCGGCCGTCGCGTCGGGGCGGTTCAGGTACTCGGTGAACAGGTTCGGGCCGCGCACCTGGATCTCGCCGACGCTCTCCCCGTCGTACGCGGTGATCTCCGCACCGTCCTCCTCCACCAGCCGCAGCTCCACGCCCGGCAGCGGCACCCCGACCGTCCCGGCCCGGGCCTCGCCGTCGGTGCGCACACTCGTGTTCATGAGCGTCTCGGTCATGCCGTACCGCTCGATCACCCGGCGCCCGGTGGCCGCCGCGATCCGCTCGTGGTCGTGCACGGGCAGCGCGGCCGAGCCCGAGACCAGCAGCCGGGCCCCGCCGAGCGCCTTCGCCAGCCCCGGGTCGGAGGGCAGCGCCTCGGCGACGCGGTGGTACATCGTCGGCACGCCGAACAGCATGGTCGCGCCGTCGGCCAGCTCCCGGGCCACGCCCTCGGTGGAGAACCGCCCCAGGTGCCGCACCGAGCCGCCGCGCCGCAGCGGGCCGAGGACGCCCAGCACGAGCCCGTGCACATGGAACAGCGGCAGCCCGTGCACCAGCACGTCCGCCTCCGTCCACCGCCAGGCGTCGGCGAGCGCGTCCAGGGTCGCGGCCAGCGCCCGGCGCGGGATCACGGCGCCCTTGGGCGGGCCGGTGGTGCCGGAGGTGTAGACGATCAGCGCCGGATCGCCGTCCTCGGTCCGTTCCTCGGGCGCGGTCCCCGCGGCGGACGCGTCGACGTCGGTCCGCGGCAAGTCGGCCAGCGCGGCGGGCAGTTCGGCGCCGGGAGCGGCGAGCACGAGCGACGGCGCGCTGTCGGAGAGGATGTGCGCCAGCTCCTTCTCGCCCGACCTGGGGTTCAGCGGCACCGCGGCCACCCCGGCGAGCAGCGCGCCCGTGACGGCGACGGCGGTCTCCAGCTCGGGCGTCGCCCACACGGCGACCCGGCCGAGGCCCCGCAGCCGCACGGCGAGCGCGCCCGCCGCACCCGCCAGCGCGCCGTACGTCAACGACCGTTCGCCGAACCGCAGGGCGACCCGCTCGCGCGGACCGTCCACCAGGGCGGGAAAGAGGGAGGACACGCGGCGCACTCCTTGGGTCTCGGGGACGTCAGCACCTTCCTACACCAGGAGTCTCGTCCCCACGACCGTGCTCAGGTCGGGCGCCAGACGCAATTCGGCCGCCCGCAGCGCGGGATGCTCCAGCCAGTGCAGCCGGGCCCGGTCGACCTCGCCCTCGTGCAGCGGCGGCCAGCCGGTCGCCGGCGTGAAGTCGTCGACGACGACCGTCCCGCCCGGGACGAGCAGCCGCTCCACCGCGGCCGGCCGGTCCGCGGCCGCCTTGCCCTGCCCGCCCCCGTCCAGGACGAGCAGGTCGAACGGCCCGTACTCCTCGATCCGCCGCCAGTCGCCGGTGAGCACGGTGACGTCGGCGTGGCCCGCGAACACGTCCCGGGCGAGGCGCGCCCGCGCGGGGTCCCGCTCGACGCCGTACACCCGCACCCCGGGCCCCGCCCCCGACAGCAGCCACGCCAGCCCGACCCCCAGCCCGCTGCCGGTCTCCCCGATCCGCCCCCGCGCCCCGCCCGCCAGCGCGTGCAGCAGACGGCCCTGTTCGGGGCGGCAGGAGTGCGGGAAGCGGTGGGCGCGGGCGGCGGCGAGGGCGCGCCGGACGAGGGGCGGGAGGCCGTCGACGCCGGTGTACGCGTCGGTACCGAAAGTCGCCATGCCCGTTTCTACCGGAAGCGCCGGGCCGCGAGGGGCGACTTCCGCCCGGCCTACCCGAGGGGAACGGTTGTGCGGGTCGGAGCCACCACGTCGGCGACCACACAGCTCACGTTGTCGGGCCCGCCCGCCGCGTTCGCCTCGCCGATCAAGGCCCCCACCACGCGCTCGGGGGCCGGCTCCGCTCCCAGCAGCTCCCTGATCCGCTCGTCGGGGACCACCTCGGTGAGCCCGTCGGAGCACAGCAGATACCGGTCGCCCTCCCGGGTCTCCTGCAACCGCAGGTCCGGCACCGGGTCCGCCCCGCCGGTCAGGGCCTTGAGCAGCAGCAGCGACCGCGGCTCCACCCGGTGGTCCTGGGTGATCCGGTACAGCTCGCCGTCGCGCAGCAGATACGCCCGCGAGTCCCCGATATGGGCCAGGGCCAGCCGGGACCCCGTCCACAGCAGCGCCGTCAGCGTGGTGCCGACGTCGCAGGTCCCGCCGGCCAGCTCGTGTACGGCCGCGCCCGCGGAGCGCACCGCGTCCTCGAGCACGCCCAGCACCCCGTCCGCGGGCAGTTCCCCGGCCTCGTCCAGGAAGCGCAGCGCCTCCACCGCCGCGCTGCTCGCGGGCAGCCCCGCCGGGCCGAACCCGTCGGCGACGGCGAGCAGCCTGCGGCCCGCGTACACCGTGTCCTGGTTGGCCGGGCGCACCTGCCCGCGGTCGGAGCGGGCGGAATAACGAAGTTCCAGCATGGTGGGTTCCCTTCTCGACTCGCCGGTCAGCTGGTCGACGAGGAACGCGGCGAGATCCCGCCGTACGGCCGTCTCGGCCTCGACGCGGGCCCAGAACGCCCGTATCTCCCGGGCGGCCCGCGCCGGGTCCAGGGCGCACACCGCGCGGATCTCGGCGAGCGGCATGCCGAGCCGCCGCAGCCAGGCCACGAGCCGGGCCTGCGCCAACTGCGCGGTCGCGTAGTAGCGGTAGCCGGTGTCCGGGTCGACCCGGGCGGGCCGCAGCAGGTCCAGCTCGTCGTACAGCCGCAGCGCCTTCGGCGACAGCCGGCTCACCCTGGCGAACGCCCCGATGGTCAGCAGCTCCATACCCACCTCGCGTCTCTCGTCGTCCGCCACCGATGCTGGGGCCTCCCCGAAGGTGAAGGTCAATCGGGCTGTTCCGGTTCCGCGGAGGATTGTTAGCCTCACCGGTGATCGAACCTTCGATCGAACGCCGATCGCATCGTCGTACGACAGGGAGTCCGCCGTGCCCCGCATCGCCCTCGCGACCTACGACCCCGGAGCCGAGCCCGGCAAGGATGTCGACCTGCCGGTGCTGGTGCGGGCGCTCCGGGACGCCGGTGCGGGGGCGGAGGCCCGGTACTGGGACGACCCGGACGCGGACTGGGGCGGCTACGACCTGGTGGTCATCCGCTCGACCTGGGACTACAGCTGGCGCGCCGATGAGTTCGCGGCCTGGGTGGAGCGGGTGGGGCGGGCGACCCGCGTCGCCAATCCGGCCGACGTCGTGCGCTGGAACACCGACAAGCGGTACCTGGGGGAGCTGGCGGCGGCCGGAGTGCCCACCGTGCCCACGCGCTACATCGCCCCGGGCGAGCCGGCCGCCCTCCCGGCCGACCACGAGTACGTGATCAAGCCGACCTCCGGCGCGGGCGCCCGGTTCGCCGCCCGGTACACGCCCGCCGAGCACGACACGGCGGTACGGCAGCTCGCGCGGATGCACGCGGAGGGCTTCACCGCGATGGTGCAGCCGTACGTCGCGGGCATCGACGTCACCGGGGAGCGGGCGCTGCAGTTCTTCGGCGGCCGGCTGCTGCACGCGAGCCGCAAGGGGGCCGTGCTGTCGCCCGGTACGCCGTACGACGCCGACAAGGTCGCCCACCCCGGCCTGGTGCCCTGGCGGCCGACGGAGGCGGAACTCGCCGTCGCCGAGAAGGCGCTGGCGGCCGTGCCCGGCACAACCGCGCCGCTCTACGCCCGCGTGGACCTGGTGGACGGGGCGGACGGCGCGCCCCGCCTGATGGAACTGGAACTGGTGGAGCCCAACCTCTTCCTCTGGCTGCACCCGGACTCCGTGCCCCGGGTCGCGCAGGCGATCCTCGCGGCGGCGGACACCCCCTGGTGATCCCGGCCGCGCCGGAGGCGGAGCGCACCCCGCTGCGGCTGCCGGGCTGACGCAGGTCAGGTGACGACGGCCGTCCGCTGGAGCAGGCCCCAGGTGAACTCGGCGACCACCTCGTGCCGCCCGCCGTCCCGGCCGGGCGCCGTGAAGGCGAGGCCCCAGCGGGTGGGCGCCGTGCCCTCCAGCGGGCGGGCGGGGGCGAAGGCGCGGGCGGCCTCGTCCACCGTGCAGGACCAGGGGGTGAGGTCCTCCAGGCTGCGCAGCTCCGGGGCGGGCGCGCCCGGAGCGCGTACCAGCCACTCGTTCCACACGCCCCCGTCCGGCCCGACCAGCACCTCGAAGCGCAGGTCGGGCCAGAGGGGCAGGGCCCAGCGCCGGGCCTCGCAGTCGACGTCGCCCAGCCGGCGCGGCAGTACGGACTCGGGCTCGCCGAGGACCGAGCGGTACCGGGCGGCGGCTGACCGGGACCTGGGGGAGCGGACCATCGCCTGCCACCGCTTGTTGGTCTCCCGCATGTCCGCGATCGACGCGCCGAGGCGCCGCCGGGCGTCCTCGGCCAGATCCGGGTTGTGGTCGGCCATGCGGCGCAGGAGCACCAGCTGGAAGTCGAGATTCATGACCTCAATGGTGCCGAGCGCGTTCCCGGACCATTGCCCGCGCAACCGCCGATGACTAGCCTGTGTTCGTCATGCCGATCGTCTGTTGATATCTCGAACAGATATCGCGAGAACAGGCGCTTAGACCCAAGGGAGGGGGCCGGACGTGGGACGCCTCGTGCCTGCCGTGACCCGGGCTCTCGACATTCTGGAGCTGTTCCTCGACGGGGACGGGACGCTCTCCGCCCCGGACATCGTGCGCAGGCTCCAGCTGCCGCGCACCACCGTGCACGAGCTGGTCACCACGCTCGCCGCACGCTCGTACATCGTGCCCGTGCCGGGACAGCCCGGACGCTATCGGCTCGGCGTACGGCCGTACCAGCTCGGCAGCCGCTACGCCGAGCAGCTCGACCTCGCCGCCGAGGGCCAGCAGGTGGCCCGCTCGGTCGCCGAGACCTGCGACGAGACCGTCCATGTGGCCATCCTCGAGGGCACCGACGTCATCTACATCGCCAAGGTCGACTCCACCCACGCGGTGCGCATGGTCTCGGCCGCTGGCCGCCGCCTCCCGGCCCACTGCACCTCCGTCGGCAAGATGCTGCTGGCCTCGCTGCCCGAGCAGGAGCTGGCCGCGCGGATCCCGGACGGCGCCGAGCTGACCGCGATGACCCCGAACAGCATCACCGATCCGGCCGCCCTGCGCGAGGCCCTGGCGGAGATCCGGCAGCGGGGCGTCGCGGTGGAGAGCCGCGAGTCCAACCCGGACGTGTCCTGCGTGGCCGCGCCGGTCCGCGACCGCACCGGACAGGTCGTCGCGGCCCTGTCCATCTCCGTGCCGATGATCCGCTGGAGCGAGGAGCGCCGGGCGGAGCTGGAGCAGCTGTCGGCGAAGGGCGCGGCGGAGCTGTCGGAGCGACTCGGCCACCGGAGCGCGGTGTGAGCGTGTACGAGGTCGCGGTACGGGCCGAGGCGGCCCTCGGCGAGGGCCCGACCTGGGATCCGGCCACCGGGCGCCTGGTGTGGCTCGACGTCCTGGGCATGCGCGTGCACACGTACGACCCCGCGTCGGGCCGCCGTACGACCCGTACGACGGAACAGCACGTCGGCGCGGCCAAGCCCCGCGCGGGCGGCGGTCTGGTGCTGAACCTGCGGGACGGGGTGGCCCTGCTGGACCCCGACGACACGTTCCGCTGGCTGCGCCACGAGCCGGTGGCGGGGCGCCGGGGCAACGATGCCGCCGTAGCCCCCGACGGCTCCCTCTGGGCCGGGACCATGCGGTACGACGAGGCGACCGGCGGCGGCACGCTGACCCGACTGACGGCCGACGGGACGGCGGAGACGGTCCTGCCCGGCGTCACCGTCAGCAACGGCACCGGCTGGAGCCCGGACGGCCGCCTGATGTACTACGCCGACACCCCGACCCGCCGGGTGGACGTCTTCGACCACGACGGCGGCCGGATCCACGGCCGCCGCCCCCTGGTGGAGATCGAGGAGGGCGCGGGTTTCCCGGACGGGCTCACGGTCGACGCCGACGGATGCGTGTGGGTGGCGCTGTGGGACGGCGGGGCGGTACGCCGCTACACGCCCGCAGGCGAGCTGGACCGCGTGATCACCCTGCCGACCCCGCGCACGACCGCCTGCGCGTTCGGCGGCGCCGCGTTGACCGACCTGTACGTCACGACGGCACGCACCGGTCTGTCGGCCCCGCATCCGGTCGCCGGCTCGCTGCTGGTGATCCCCGGCGTGGGCCAGGGCCTCCCCCAACCACCGTTCGCAGGCTGACCGCGAGAGGGGCTTTCACTCGCCGCGCCGCAGGGTGCCGCTGCGCCCACCCGTGCCGCCCAGCGGCACGACTGCCCGCAGCTACGGGGCCCGTACGACCGACGTCGGCCGCCCTTCCCCAGGGGCGCGGGGAACTGCGCGACCAGCCACCGCGCACCCGCGGCCGACGACGGTCCGGCGCCGTTCCCGCACCGCACCCGACGGTCTCAGCCGCCCCCCACCACACTCTCCGCGGCGACCCCCGCGCGGGAGCGCACCGCCGCCAGGGGCTCCGGCCGGCGCAGCGCACGCGAGATCGCCCCGATGTCGCGCAGCAGGCTCGCGGGGTCGGGCTCGGCCACCGGCTCCACCACGCGCCCTTCCGCCTCGATCGCGTCGAGCAGGCCCACCGCCGAGGCCAGCGCCCGCGCCCGCGCGGGCGGATGCCCGAGGCCGAGCGCGGCCTCGTACGACCTCCTGCCGAGGTCGGCGTCGATGCGCCGGGCCAGCGGCAGCAGCGCGTCCCGGATGAACGTCTCGCGCCGGGTCAGCCGCAGTTCGGGCGTGGCCCGCAGGGCGAACGGCACCCCTTCGCCGCTCACCGCGCGCAACAGCCGGTACAGGGGCCCGAGTTCGCGGTGGGCGAGCCGGACCCGCCACTGGTCCTGCAGACACTGGCCCGCGTGCGGCAGGATGAAGCCGGCCGCGACCAGGATGGCGGACAGCGAGGCGACCGGCGGGGCCAGATCCGTGCTCAGCCAGTCCGGACTGCTCCCGAACCACCGCGCGAACACGGCGGTCAGCTTGGCCGCGTCGTAGATCAGGTTCAGCGCGTACCCGGCGCCCAGCAGCCGCAGCCCCCAGCGCAGCCAGGCGTCCTGGCCCTCGGCGTGCGCCCAGTTCCAGATCAGCCGGGAGGTGATCAGACAGGCCACGGTGTGCGCCAGCAGGTAGAGCAGGATCTCCTCGCGCATGAACGGCGTACGGGCGTAGTACGTGTCCAGGTCCCGCACCCGCTCCACCGGCACGTCGGCGAGCAGGAACAGCACCCACAGCGCCACGATCACCGCGGCGTACGCCGAGAGCACCCGGCGTCTCGCGCGCCGGGTGACGGCCGAGCGGTCGCACCGGCCGTTGCGCCAGGTGACGATGAGCAGCAGGCAGGAGCCGGACATCGCGGTGATGAGCGAGTAGCACCAGGGCGCGGCGATGTTGGGCACGCCGGTCACCCGGTTCACCCGGGCGATCATGGACGGCATGCAGAACACGAACACCGCGCAGGCGAGCAGCAGCAGCCCGCCGACCGCGCGCAGCAGCGGGTCCCGCCACAGCCGGATGATCGTGGGCAGCTTGATCAGCAGCGCGACGGTGAGCACCGCGGTGGGGATCCAGAAGGAGATGTAGAACTCGCCCAGGAGCGCCGAGGGGTCGAACGCCAGCGCGGTCACCGCGCGGCTCCGCCCCGTCCGCGGTAGCCGAGGGCGCGTTGCAGAGCGTCCGGCGGGGCGTCGCCGGACCCGGACAGCTGGGACCGGAACAGCGTGGCCAGACGGTGTCCAAAATCGTCGGCCTCGGCCTCGTCGGCCTCCCGGGAGCCGTTGCGGGCGGCCACCGTGAGGGCGTCGCGCCAGCCGGGCGCGCCGGCGAACGCGCGGGCCGCCTCGGCCCCGGCCAGGTGGTGGTGCCGGTGCCCGGCATGCAGATGCCACAACTCATGGCCCAGGATGACCAGTTGCTGTACCGCCTCGGCCCGCTCCTCCACGATGACCAGGTCGAAGTCGGCGAACTCGACCCACAGCCCCGTCACCTCGATCTCGTCCGGGAAGCGTTCGAACCGCAGCTCCAGGGGCCGACCGCCGCGCAGCGCGCTCATCTCCTCGCACAGCGCACGGCACAACTCCCGTACGTCTTCGGGCGCCTGGGACCGGGAGCGGACCGCGGTGGCGAGACCGGCGGCCAGGGACCGCATCGCCGAACCCGGGCGGGAGCGCCGAAGCCGTGCGGTCAGGCGTGCCGCCCGCTGTCGCGCGCCCGCCATGCCCATCGGTCCCCCTTCTCACCGCCGGTGTGCGGCCGGTCCGAGCGTACGCGCCCACAGCGCCCGCGTCATGCGATCCGGCGAGCGTTGTTCACGGCGCAACCACCTGGGAGTCATCGCGCGACCACCTGTGGGCTGGTGCCCGGCCCGCCCGCCCCGGCGCCCGCGACACCCGCCACGAGCGGGACCGTCAGCGGCCGGGGGAGGGCACCTGCGTCAGCGGCACTCCTCCGGTCGCCCGGCCCAGCAGGGTCAGGCGCACCGACCCCGGCCCGGACAGCGTGGTGAACTCCGAGAGGACCGCCAGCGCCAGGGTGTTGGAGCCGCGGGGGCGCAGGATGCCGTTCGGCAGTACGAAGGTGTGCTGCGGGCCGACGTTGTTGATGTACTGGCCCATGTTCCAGCCGTTGAGGAAGATCTGCGCCCGGTAGGCCCGGTACGGGTCGTCCTCCAGGGTCAGGCCGATCGAGGCGTCGACGTCGGCCGGCACCGACAGCCGGAACGTGGTCCGGTACCAGGTCACGCCCTGGCGCCGCACGGACCGCGGGAAGCTCGCCGTCTCCCAGTCCCGGTCCGGGAAGCCCGGCAGGTGCCAGCCCTCCCGCTCGCCGTACAGGCCGCCGTTGTTCATCGGCCCGCGCACGGGGTCGGGCGCGGCCTCGCCCTGGATGCGCCAGGTGACGTCCGGCGAGGCCCCCTTGAAAGCGGCCGCCGTCAGGCCGCGCGCCACCTTGTGGGTGTCCTGCGCCTTGCCGTCCTGGTCGTGCTGCATGCGCCGCACCAGCACGGACAGCACATGCCGGCCGGGGGAGCGCAGCCGCTCGCGCACCGGGAGGACCGCCGTCCCCGTCCAGCTGCCCTTGCGGACCGTGGTGTCCTTGTCCGGCACGGGCATCCGGTGGGTGCCCAGCGGTTCGCCGTCCAGCCACGCCATCAACAGCCCCTGCGTGCCGGTGCTGTAGGCGAGCGAGACCTCCTCCAGGCCGGTGGAGTCGGCGAAGGCGCCCCGGTACCAGACGTCCCCGTAGTGGAAGCCGTAGTCGTCGGCGAACAGCACCGGCTGCCCCTCGGGCACGGGCGTGGTGCTGTACGACGACTTCCGGTCGGCGACCCGCCACGACGAGTCGTCGAAGCCGGGCCCGGCCTCCGGGTTCTCCGTCCGCATCCGCCAGCCGCCCAGTTCGGGCAGCGGCACCTCCGGCGCGGCGGGCAGCAGCCCGGTGGTCATCAGGCTGCCGGACAGGGTCACCCGGGTGGGCAGGGTCCGCCCGTTCCACACCAGGGTCTCGATCCCGCGCGGCCCCCACACCTCCACGCTCGTCGTGTCGGTGACGTCACCGGTCAGGTGGACCTCGGAGCCGCGGAGCTCGACGTGCCGCAGCAGCGCCGGGCCGTACACCAGCAGGGTCCCGGACGGGGTGTCGTAGGGGAACACGCGGACGGCGGTGGCGTCGTCGGCGAAGAGCAGCAGCAGCGGGGTGTCGCTCTCGCCCTTCTGCACCAGCACCCGGATCAGGCCGCCCTGTCCCAGCGGGGCGTTCACGTTCAGCTCGTCGTCGGTCAGGCCCCAGGCGGCCTCCGGGTCCAGCCGCATGACGTCCGGCTCGGCGGGGCACTTCAGCACCAGCTCGGCCATCTCGCCGCGCCGCCCGGCGAACACGGCGATGTCCTGCCGGCCGGCCGTCAGGCGCATCACCGGCGTCGCGGTGGCGTACTTCAGGGTCCGCCTGCCCAGCGAGAGACCGGCGGTCAGCAGCTTGGCGTCCTTGGCCGGCACGGTGATCCGCAGCGTGCCCTCGGAGGTCGGCAGGTCGGTGGTGACCGGCGCGGCGGTGTCGTTGCGGGCGACGTACACATGGGCGCCGGTGTCCGGATTGGTCAGGTGGTAGACCTTCAGCCCGGCGGCCTTGACCTCCGCCGCGCGGTCCAGCTTGGCGAAGTCGGGCACGCGCTGCACCAGATGCCCGATCTCGTGCATCGGGGCGATCTTGTCGGTGACGTTGCGGGCCTCGTCGATCGCCGCGCCGTAGTCGTACGACGTGTAGACCACGGGCGCGGGCAGCCAGCCCCACGAGGTCCCGCCGAACGTCATGTACACGTTGTGCAGGGTGAGCCCGTTGGCGAGGTTGGTCAGGTAGAAGCGGCGCTCGTAGGCGGCGTCCCGGGTGCGCCGCGACTCGGCGTACCCCTTGCCGTCGAACCAGGCCCCGCCCCACGGGTCGAACCAGCCGCCCCCGAACTCGGGCACGAAGCCGGGCGTGGACGGCGAGGCACTGGCCCCGCCCCTGGGCCCGCCCGGCCCGAACGTCCCCCAGTCCGGCGGGGTCTGGGACGGGGACGGGTACCCGTCGAACCCGTACAGCCAGCCGCCCCGCTCCCCGCCCGTGTCGAAGGAGCCGGGGACCCAGGAGCCGTTGCGGCCCTTGTCGTTGTGGAACAGCGGGACGTCGATCCCGTCCGCCCGCACCTTTTGGTACAGGTGGGACATGTAGGCGCGGCCGCCGGCCCCGGGCACCCGGGAGTCGTACTCGTTCTCGATCTGGTACAGCAGGACCGTGCCGGTGCCCCGGGTGAACAGGTGCCTGCGGGCGATCCGGTTGACCTGGGTCAGCCACTCGTCCACGTGCGCCAGATAGGCCGGGTCGTCCGACCGGGCCCGGCCCTTCGTCGCGGTCAGCCAGCCGGGGAAGCCGCCGCCGTCGACCTCGGCGTTGATGTACGGGCCGGGCCGCAGGACGACGTACAGGCCCGTCTCGGCGGCCGTGCGCAGGAACAGGTCGAGGTCCCGGACGCCGGTGAAGTCGTACCGCCCGGGTGCGGGGGAGTGGTAGTTCCAGGCCACGTAGACGCTGACGGCGTTGTAGCCGTGGGCCCGCATCTTCTGCAGCACGTCCCGCCACAGGGACGGGCTCGGCAGCCGGAAGGGATGCATCTCACCCGACCACAGCACCAGCCGCCGGCCGTCGACCAGCAGGGAGTAGCGGTCGTACCCGATGGTGTGCCGCTCGCCGTCGGTGCGCGGCGGGGCGGGCGCCGGGCCGGTCGGCACACCGCGCGCCGCGTACGCCGAGGGCGCCCCGGTGCCGCCGCTGCCGCCTAGGCCGAGGCCGAGCGCGGCCGAGCCGGCCAGGGCACTGAAGGTACGTCTGCTGAGCGCCAAGGTGGATCCTCCCGGGCGATCTTACGGGGCGCGGGTCCGGCCATTCTCCAGGCAGGCACGCCCCACAATGGACCCATGAGGATCTCGGCACGGGCGGATTACGCGGTACGGGCGGTACTGGAACTGGCCGTACGGCAGGGTAACGGTCCGGTGAAGGCAGAGGAAATCGCCTCCGTGCAGGTCATCCCGCACAAGTTCCTGGAGGGGATCCTGGGCGACCTCAGGCGGGCCGGGATCGTCGACAGCCGGCGCGGCGGGGGCGGCGGCTACCGCCTCGCCCGGGACGCCGCGGCCGTCACGGTGGCGGACGTCATCCGCGCGGTGGACGGCCCGATCGTGTCCGTGCGCGGCGAGCGCCCCACCGGACTCGCCTACAGCGGCACGGCCCGCCCCCTGCTGCCGCTGTGGGTCGCCCTGCGTGCCAACGTGCGCCGCATCCTTGAGGGCGTCACCATCGCCGACCTCGCCGCGGACGCCCTGCCCGAGCCGGTGCGGTCCCTCGCGGCGGAACCGGCGGCCTGGGAGAACCCGTGACGCGGGCGACCGGAATGTGAAAACCCGAATGTGAATGGCCGGAGTTCGCCCTGCCGGGGCCGAGCGGGGGTTCCTACGATTCCCACGCCTCCCTTCCGGTTTCACAGTTGACGCACAGCTTCTTCAAATCCGCACCGACGGACCGGAGGCTCCACCCCCCACTCGACAACCGGGAGAAACCATGGCTGGTGGACTCCTCCTGAGCGGCGCGGTGGCCGCTCTGCTCACCACGGCGCTGCCCACCCAGGCATCGTCGCCCGTGTTCGACGACCCGCCCCCGGACAAGATCGTCATCGACGTGGCGACCGTGAACGGCTCGGGTTGTCCCCAGGGCACGGCCGCCGTGGCCGTGTCGCCGGACAACACGGCCTTCACGGTGACCTACAGCAGCTACCTCGCCCAGGTCGGCGGCAACTCCGACCCCACGGCGTTCCGCAAGAACTGCCAGCTCAACCTGGTGGTCCATGTGCCCCAGGGCTTCACCTACGCGATCGCCAGCGCCGACTACCGGGGCTTCCTGTCGCTCCAGCCCGGAGCGACGGCCACGCAGAAGGCGTCGTACTACTTCCAGGGATCCCCGAACACCGTGCCCAGAACCCATCCGTTCAGCGGCTCCTACAACGACGACTGGCAGGCGACCGACAGCACGGACTGGGCCCAGCTGGTCTGGTCGCCCTGCGGGGTGCTGCGCAACTTCAACATCAACACCGAGCTGCGGGTGAGCGCGGGGACGTCCGCCCCCGACAAGGTCAGCTTCATGACGATGGACTCCACGGACGGGGACATCAGCACGGTGTACCACCTGGCATGGAAGCAGTGCCCGCACACCTAGCGCCGCCTTCCGCCGGTGGGCCCTCGTCCCCACCGGCCGACCAGTGACGGGCCGCTTCCTCCGGAGGGAGGAGGCGAACCGGCAGGTGACCACCCCCGCCCCGGCGACCTCACGCATCGCCTGTTGCGCCGCGTCGGTGACCGCGCGATGGAGTGCTTCGAACCTGTCCCAGGTGCATGCCGTCTCGAACGTCTCGGCGATCAACGAGTGACGGGCCAGCGCGTCGCGCTGGTAGGGCATCCGCAGGAACGACGAGCGCCAGGACTCCGTGGCCGCCCCGCCGGACGACTCCCCGACCGACCCTCCGCCGGTGCCGGTGGTGGACTCCTCGGAGGCGTCGGCGGACGGCTGCCCACCGTGGTCGCGGCACAGCTCCAGGGCCCGTCGCAGTTGGTGGCGCACGGGGTGGTCCGCCGACTCGAAGCCGAGAACGAGCACACCGCCGCCGACGCTCACGCCCGCGTTGATCAGCGACTCGGCCGCATCCAGGAGGCGGCAGTTCGCCGGGTGCAGCCCGCTCTGCGCGACCGCTCGCGTGGCCGCCACGGCCGCCGCGTAGTCGTCGAACAGTACCGACGCCTTGGCGCGCCACCGGGGGCGCTCCTGCAGGCGCATCCACGCCTCGGTGATGATGCCCAGCGTTCCCTCACTGCCCAGGAACAGCCGGTCCGGCGACGGCCCCGCGCCGGAGCCCGGGAGCCGCCGTGACGCGCTGACCCCGCTCGGCGTGATCACGCGCATCGACTCGACCAGGTCGTCGATGTGCGTGTACAGCGTCGCGTAGTGGCCGCCGGCGCGCGTGGCGAGCCAGCCGCCCAGCGTCGAGAACTCGAAGGACTGCGGAAAGTGACGCAGGGTCAGTCCGTGGGGCCGCAGCTGGTTCTCCAGGTGTGGGCCGAGCACACCGGCCTGGATCCGTGCGGCCCGGCTCGTCGGGTCGATCTCGAGCACCCGGTTCATGCGTCCCAGATCGACGGTGACCACGCCGTGGTGGTCGGCGCACCTCGGCTCGATGCCGCCGACCACGGAGCTGCCCCCGCCGAACGGGACCACGGCGATGCCCTCGCGGGTGCACCAGTCGAGGAGGGCGGTCACGTCGCGCTCGTCGCGGGGCCTGGCGACGAGGTCAGGCACATGGCGCAGGTCCCCTTGCAGGTTGCGCACCACGTCGCGGAACGCCTTCCCGTGCGCGTGCGCGGCCCGGTCGGCCGGATCGGCAGAGCACAGTGCGGCGAGCGACTCCGGGGCGGTCACCCGTGGTTCGGGCAGACCGAGTGAGGCGATGTCCGGCGGCTCGTGATCGATCAACTCACCTGGCATGAGCGCCTGTACGCGCTCCAGCAACGCCCGCAGCTCGGCGCCTTGTACGGCGTCTTCGACGTTGCCCCATCCCCACCACGATCGCGTCATGCCCGTGCACTCCCTGAATTCACCGATGGGTAAATTACTCAGCGGTCACATCTTGGGCTAGAGTCGATGCCATGGGCAAGGCCGGTACCAAGGGCGTCTCCCGCGCCGATCGGGAGAGACAGATCATCGACGCGGCCGTCGAGGAGTTCGGCACGTACGGCTACGCGAGCGTGTCCGTCGCCGCCGTCGCAGAACGCGCGGGAATCTCCAAACCGCTGGTCTACGCCTACTTCGGCTCGAAGGACGGGCTGTACCTCGCCTGTGTCCAACGGGTCGGCGGTCTGCTGGTGGACTCCGTGGCCGCCGCGCGGTCCCGCAGCGGTACGACCGGCCACGCCCTGGACACCCTCTCCGCGATCTTCAGCACGGTCGAGCGCTGCCGGCACGCCTGGTCCGTCCTCTACGACCCGGCGCTGCCGCCGGCGGGTGAACTGCGCGACGCCGCGAACGACTACCGCGGACGGCTCGCCGCGATGGGCGCCGCGGGAGCGGCGAGCCTCCTCACCCGCGCAGGACATGACGACCCGCTCGACCACCAACTCCTCAACCACGTCTGGCAGTACGCCGTCACCGCAGTCATGCGCTGGTGGTCCGAGCACCCGGACCAGAGCGGGGCCGAAATGACCGCCCGCTGCGCGCGACTCCTTACGGCGCTGAACGCCGGCTGACCCCAGTCCGAAATGGCTCCCGAGAGCGGGCGTCCGATGGTGGTGTGAGTGGCAGGGCCCGGCATTCCGGCGGGGTGCGGCTCCGGCTCCGGCTCGGCGGACGAGGGGCAGCGGATGACGACTCCGCTGCCCCTCAACGGGCCGCATCAGGCGCACATCAGTCGGCCGTCAGGGGGTCCTGCCAGTGTTGTCCATGTGAACGGCACGGACACCACCGGAGCCGGGAACGAGGAGAGGTGCCCGGAGTGGCTTATCGGGGACCAGCGAGTTCGGCTCACGGTCGGGCCCTTCGGGGCCCACGCAGGTTCAAATCCTGCCCTCTCCGCCACCGAAACACTCGGGCCGGCGGACCCGTTGGCGGTACATCAATCAGCGGTTCGGTGGCTGCTGTTGCAGGTGATCGAGCCGTAGAGAGGGGTCAGCGCAGCCGCCTCGCGTCAGACCCCGACGGCGCCGTCGATCCGTTCGCGGATGAGGTCGGCGTGTCCGTTGTGGCGGGCGTACTCCTCGATCATGTGGATGAGCACCCAGCGCAGGGAGACCGTGCCCCGCCAGGTGTCGTGGCCCTCGATGTCGAGATGCGAGGCCTCGGCGACGAATGCTTCAGCGAAGGCGACTTCGTCGCACCATGCCGCCCAGGACGCCGCAACGACCTCGGGGTCCGGGCCGGCGCCGTCGAAGTCGCCTTCCGGGACACCGGGAGAGGAGAAACGCAACTCGACGTCGTGTCCAGCGAGCACGGCCCGGAACCAGCGGCGCTCCACGTCGGCCAGGTGCCGGACAAGGCCGAGCAGGGAGAGCGAGGACGGGGACACGGTCCGCAAGGCCAACTCCGGCCCCAACCCGGAACACTTCATCTTCAGGGTGGCGCGCTGGGCGTCCAGCACAGCCACGAGCATGCTCCGCTCGTCACCGGTCGCGGGGCCGCTGAACCGCTGCTCGCTGCCGGTGCCGGTGAACAGTTCGATCCGTCGGTCGGGAACCTTCATGTCCCTAGACTCCGGTCTGCCCGTCGACGAGCTCACGCACGATGTCGAGGTGGCCGTTGTGACGCGAGATCTCCTCGATGAGGTGCAGCATGATCCAGCGGAGGTCCACATGCCGGCCGTCACTGATAGGGCGGCTCGCCGGTGCGTTCAGATCGAGCTCGGCCAGCAGGCGCCGGTAATGGGCGCTCTGTTCCTCGTACTCGGCGAGAAGACGGGGCAACGGTGTGTCGACCGCCTGCCGCATCTCTGGATCCGGGTCCTCGTCCGTCGCCTCGGTGAGCGGACCCATGGGCTCCTCACCCAGGAACATCACCTGAACCCAGTGATGTTCGACCCAGCGCAGATGGCTGATCAGGCCACAGATCGTCATCAGCGGTGATTCCGGCAGCGGAGCCTTACGGGCGTCCGCGGCGGACACCCCCTCACACTTGGCCCGTGCCGTGTCGCGAGCGTAGTCGAGAAAGGTCGTCAGCTGCGTGCGCTCATCCCAAGCGGGAGGCGTATCCGTTCGTTCAGTCATCCTGGCCATCCTGCCCCGGCTCCGGCCTCACGTCGAACGAAAAAACGTACTGCCGTCCCCGCCCCAGCACGCAAGCAACTTGGCTTCATTGCAGGGATGATGACGGTCCGTCTGCCGCTCTCGCCTCGCCTGGAGCTGCGGGACCAAGCACACGTACCGCTGGCAATCACCTCGCCTGACCTGCTAAGGTCACCAGACACGCGAGCCTTCTCGGCGCGGACTGCGATCCGCCGAGGAGGCTTTTTTTCATGCCCGGGCAAGCCGCCCCGGCCACGGCGAACCCGCTTCCGTGCTACCGGCCTGCCCAGGCACCTCGCCTCGTCGCATACCGGATCACCGGTTCCCCCCAACCCTAGTCCGCAACAGGAGATGCTTCTCATGAGCCAGCGAACGAACATGGCGGCAGCCGCCGGTACGTGGCGACTCGGCGATCTGACCGTCAATCGCCTCGGGTTCGGCGCGATGCGTCTGACCGGCACCACCCCCTTCGATGGCGGCGTACCGCGGGACCGCGAGCAGTCGATCGGCGTGCTCCGTGCGGCCGTCGAGTCCGGCGTGAACCACATCGACACCGCCGCGTTCTACTTCTCGGCGACGCGTTCCGCGAACGAGCTGATCGACCGAGCGCTGGCACCGTACCCGGAGGACCTGGTCATCACGACCAAGGTCTGGCCGGGCCGTGACTCCTCGGGCGCATGGTGGTGGGCCACACCCGAGCAGTTGCGCGGCCAGGTGGAGGAGAACCTTCGGCAACTCGGCCGGGATCACCTGGACGTGGTGAATCTGCGCGTGCCACCGAGCCGGACCGGCTCAATCAGCGAGCACTTCGGCGCGCTGACCGAACTGCGCGATGCGGGACTGATCCGGCACCTGGGCATCTCCAACGTCACATCCGAGCAATTGTCCCAGGCCCTCGCCATCGGCCCTGTCGTCTGCGTGCAGAACCCGTACGGTATCGGCGCATCGAGCGAGGACCGGGCTCTTCTGCGCTGCTGCGGCGAACTCGGCATCGCCTTCGTTCCGTTCTTCGCGATCGCCGGTGCCGGGCGCGAGGCAGGTCCGGCAGCCGGAGACGGCGAGGAGGTGCGCCGCGTCGCCCGGGCACACGGAGTCTCCGTCGCGCAGGTCCGTCTGGCCTGGACCTTGCACCAGGGACCACATGTGCTGAGCATTCCCGGAACCGGCGACCCCGGCCACCTCGCGCAGAACATAGCGGCAGGCGCGCTGCGGCTGTCGAAGGAGGAAGTGTCGCTCCTCGACTCGCTGTGATCAGTGGCGCGTCGTGGTCGAGGCGCGACGCAGGCGTCGTGCCGTGGCCCGCCCCAACCTCGTTGAGCGGACGGGCCGGTGGAGGATGCCTAGATGGCCACCGCCAGCGGGGGAAAGCAACGCCGGATGTACACGAGGGGGGCCCTCT